>JAABRS010000022.1 GCA_011390775.1 Clostridia bacterium
CCTAGAAGTGTACCTGCAGGACAATATGCTAAAGAAGTGTTTGAATACTATAATATATGGGAAGATGTGCTAAAAAAAGCAAGCCTTGGAAATAATGTCATAGAAGTATTAAATTGGGTTTCTGAAAGTAGCGCAGATGCTGGAGTAGTTTATGCTACAGATGCATCATCCAATGAAAATGTTCAAATAATTTTAGAAGCTCCTGAAGGCAGTGTCTCTAAGATAGTTTATCCATTAGGAATAGTTAAATCTTCTATAAAAAAAGATTCTGCCCAAATATTCATAGATTTTTTAAAGAATAAAGAAGCTATCCATATTTTTGAAAAATACGGATTCAAATATATTTTCGATAATCAGTAGGAGGGTTTATGGATTGGTCTCCATTTATTATATCGTTAAAAACTGCCTCATTGGCAATAATAGTTACTTTTTTTATAGGAATTTTTTCAGCTAGATATGTTACTAATATTAAATCTGATAAAATTAAAAGTATCATAGATGGAATTCTTATAGTTCCCTTAGTTCTTCCACCTACTGTTGTAGGATTTATATTACTATTAACCTTTGGCGTAAATCGACCTGTAGGAAGATTTTTATTGGAATTTTTAGGTGTAAAAATTGTATTTTCATGGATAGCGACTGTAATAGCTGCTGTAATTGTATCCTTTCCTTTAATGTATAGATCAGCAAGAGGTGCATTTGAACAGGTTGATAAAGAACTTATTATGGCAGGACGTACTCTAGGGATGTCTGAGGAAAAAATATTTTGGAGTGTAGTGATGCCAAATGCTTTGCCTGGAGTTGCATCAGGAGGTTTTCTTGCCTTTGCAAGAGGATTAGGAGAATTTGGAGCAACAGCTATGATAGCAGGTAATATAGCAAATAGAACAAGAACAATTCCTTTAGCTATTTACTCCGAAGTTGCAGCAGGTAATATAAGGGGAGCTTATGTTTATGTTATTGTTATTCTTATAGTTTCTTTTATTTTACTTTTTATAATGAACTATTTTACTTATAAAGGAAAAAAATAC
Organism: Clostridia bacterium; assembly: GCA_011390775.1. Taxonomy (GTDB): domain Bacteria; phylum Bacillota; class Clostridia; order Tissierellales; family Dethiosulfatibacteraceae; genus UBA8670. The sequence continues at coordinate 1,032 of JAABRS010000022.1, forward strand.
TAATATAGAGGTTGAAAAAATGGCTTTATTTGTTTCTATTAAGAAAAAATTTAAAGAATTCGACTTAGATGTGAAATTTAAAACCGATGGTAAATATCTTGGGATACTAGGTGCATCTGGAAGTGGAAAAAGTTTGACTTTAAAATGTATAGCTGGAGTTGAAACTCCGGATGAAGGACGAATTGAATTAAATGGAAAAATTCTTTTTGATTCAAAAAAGAATATTAACATAAGACCTCAGGAAAGAAAAATTGGATATTTGTTTCAAAATTACGCATTGTTTCCAAATATGACGGTAGAAAGAAATATAGGTACCGGAATTGAATTATCAAAGGAAGATAAAAAGACAAAAATTAAAAAACTTATAAATCTCTTTCACTTAGAGGGGATGGAAAACAAATATCCTTCACAACTTTCTGGAGGACAGCAGCAGAGAGTAGCACTGGCAAGAATTTTTGCTTATAATCCTAATATTCTAATGCTTGATGAACCATTTTCAGCATTAGATTGTTTTCTAAAAGAACAACTTCATACTGAAATATCAGATTTACTAAAACTATATGATGGTGAGGTATTAATGGTAAGTCATAGTAGAGATGAAATTTATAAATTTTGTGAAAATTTGGTAATTATTGAAAATGGTAAATCTATACATACAGGAAATACAAAAGAAGCTTTTAAAAAACCAAAATTTTTGACTTCTGCAAGTTTAACAGGATGTAAAAACATTACTAAGATTGAAATCATAGATCCATTTAATATTTATGCTGTTGATTGGGGTATATATTTAAAAATTAAAAAGAAAATATCAATGCATACAAAGTATATAGGTATAAGAGCTCATGATATTAAAATGGTTCAAGAAAAAAACGATGAAAATATTATATTCTGTTCAGTTGTAAAAATTGTAGAAGAGATGTATGAATTTGCAGTATTTCTTAAAGCTAATACAAATATTCCAAAAGGTAGTAAAAAAAATACTAGAATATGGATGAATATTAAGAAAGATGAATGGTCAGATATAAATATAAATGATGAAATATATATTAAAATTCCAGAAGACAGCATTATGTTATTAGAAAAATAAAATAATTAAAAAATAACAATTTAAATATAATCATTAAAATATTCTTTGAAAAGTTCAGAAGCTTTTTCGTCTATATCTTTTGAAAAATCAGAATATTTATCAATAAATTTTACACATTCTGGGGTCAAAGTGGAGCCACCACCACCTAAGCCACCTATTTTTCTATTTAACAATTTGAAACCCAGGGCTTCTTCTGAACCCTTAACCATTTTATAAGCTTTTGAATAAGATAAATTCATTTTTTTAGAAGCAATATTAAGTGACTTGTATTTTTGTACCAATCTTAGTAAAGATAAAACACCAGGACCAAAGAAAAATTCTTTTTTTGCTAAGCGAATTTGTATATAATAATGTAATTTTTTCATTTCTACCTCCAAATAATGAAATAACTTTATTATTTAATTATAGCATTATAAAATAAATATATCATTATTTGAAGAGGTTTGATTAAGAATATGAGAATTTTTCAATTAAGTATATAAACAAATAAAATCAAAAGTTAGGCTTGCAACTAAAATATAATTAACAAGCCATAACCAAAATAAAGGAGGAAACTATGATAAAACCATTTGAATTTTTATTACCTACTAAAATCATATTCGGTAGGGGAGAATTAAAATCACTTAAAGAGGAACTTAAGGAGAAAAATCCTAAAAAAATTATGGTTGTAACAGATCCTAATTTAAGAAATTTGGAAGTATTTAAAAAATTACTAGAACAGTTAGAAAATTTTGATTATGTTGTATTTGATGAAATTGAACCAAACCCTAAAGACTATAATGTTGAAAAAGGTGCAAAATGTGCCGTAGATGAAAAAGTCGACTTAATAATAGCTTTTGGTGGTGGTAGTCCTATTGATGCTACAAAGGTTATATCTCTTATAGCTGCCCAAGGTGGAAGTGTAAAAGAATATATGCAGAAAAAGATAGAAATAGAAAAAGCATTACCTTTTATTGCAATACCTACAACTGCAGGAACTGGAAGTGAAGTAACATTTTCTTCAGTAATCACGGATACAGAAGAAAAATTCAAATACACTATAAAGAGCCCTTTAATAGCAGCAGATGTAGCAATAATAGATCCTGAATTAACTTTATCATTACCAAAGAGTATAACTGCAACTACAGGAATGGATGCCCTAACCCATGCAATAGAGGGATATACGGCTCTATGTACAGAACCTATCGCTGAATCTGTAGGTTTAACAGCAGTTAGTTATATAACAAAACATTTGGAAGAAGCAGTAGAAAATGGGGATAATATAGAAGCAAGAGAGAATGTAATGATGGGAAGTTTGTTAGCTGGACTATCCTTTAGTCACTCGGATGTAGCTGCTGTACACTGTATGGCAGAGGCTCTCGGCAGCATATATGATTCACCTCACGGCACTTGTAATTCAGTGTTATTACCTTATGTAATGGAATATAATTTACCGGAAACTACTGATAAGTATGCAAGTATTGCAAGAGAGATGGGTATAGAAGGGGAAGATAATCTAGAAGTAGCAAATAAAGGAATAGAAAAAATAAAAAAACTTTCAAAATCAATAGGATTACCAGATTTTAAATCTTTAAATATAAATCCAGATGATTTTGAAAAGCTATCAGAAATGTCTGAAAAGAATGGATCAACTCCTAGTAATCCAAGAGCAATAAATAAAGAACAATATTTAGAAATATTTAAAAAGGCTTATAAAGAATAGAGTAAGGGGTAAGACATATTTTGAATTTACTATGTGTCTTGCCTTTTGTCTTTTGAAATCAAGACTTATAAAGAAAAGCAACTTACTGTTTATAAATTATATTTTTGTGATATAATGGAAAAAGCAGAAAAAGAACAAGGAGTGGAGAGATGATTTCAAAAACAAAAGCATTTGTGGTTACAGCTGTAGTTGTAATCATAGCTATTGCATTAACAGTAGTTGGAACAAGTTTTATTGGACTCAGAATTGATGAAAGAGTAATAATATCAACTGATCAATATAATGAGTTTGTAGAATTAAATAATAAATATAGTAAAAATGAATTTGTAGAAGAATATATAGAAAATAATTTTTTATATGAAGTAGAAGGAAGCCTTCAAGATGGAAGCTTAAAGGGAATGATGGAAACTTTAGATGATCCTTATTCAGAGTATTTAGATGTTGAATCAATGAACAGTTTAATAGAACAAACTTCTGGAGAGTACAGTGGTATTGGAATATATGTTTCAATAAGTGAGGACAATAAAATTATAGTTATTTCTCCTATTGAAGATACTCCAGCTGAAAAAGCTGGAATTAAAACTGGAGATAAAATTATTAAGGTAAATGGTGTGGAATACACCGGTGAAGAAATGACAAATGCAGTAAAGGTTATGAAAGGCAAACCAGGAACAGAGGTTACAATAACTGTAGAAAGAGAAAAACCTTCTGGTGAGCTTAATGTATTTGATTTAACTATAGAAAGAGCAAATATTAAAATTCAAACCGTTAAATATGGTGAGTTAGAGGATGATATTGGTTACATAAGAATTACTACCTTTGATGACCCTACAGCTGAAGATTTTAAAAAGGCATTAGTAGAATTAACTGAAGAAAAAGAAATAAAAGGATTGATTCTTGATTTAAGATTTAATCCAGGAGGACTTTTAGATTCAGTAGTTGAAATAGCTGATGAATTGCTTGGTAAAACTGTAATTACATATACACAAACTAAAGATGGAGAAAGAGAGTATTACAACTCTGATAAATCAAGCGTAGATATACCTTTGGTTGTATTGATTAATGAAGGTTCTGCAAGTGCTTCTGAAATACTTGCTGGTGCAATTAAAGATACTGAAAGAGGTGTCCTAGTAGGAAATAAAAGTTTTGGTAAGGGGATAGTACAGAGAATTATACCTTTGGAAGATGGTTCAGGATTTAAATTAACAGTATCAGAATACTTTACTCCTGATAATATAAACATCCACGATATTGGTATAGAACCTGATGTTAATATAGATTTAAATGAAAAATCTATGGAAGAAGGTTTATATGGCATGGAATACTTCGAAGAAGACAATCAGCTTCAAAGAGCTGTAGAAATATTAAATAGAAAAATAGATTAAGTTTGACAAAAGTTGGAGTGACAGAAAAGCACATTTCAACTTTTTTTAAAAAATAATTTAAGGAGGTATATTTTTGATTGATCAAAGAGTTCAAAACTTAGCTAAGGTTCTTGTGAATTTTTCTTTGAATGTAAAAAAAGGTGATAAAGTTCTTATTGAAGGAGAAAGCACTACAAGAAGCTTATTAATAGCTGCTGAAAAGGAAGTTTTAAAAGCTGGTGGACATCCTGAAATAAAGGTCTACTTTCCAGAATATATAGAAAATATATTAAAAAATGGAACCGATGAACAAATCACTTACATAAATAACTTTGAAATTGCAAAGGCTGAAAAATTTGATTGTATTTTATCCTTATTTGAAGGGGAGAATTTAAAAACTCTAAGCAATATAGATCCACAAAAAATGAGAAAATTTGCGGAATCAAGATCTGAAAACAATAAAAGGTTTATGGATAAAATAAGTACAGGAGAAATAAGATGGGTTGGAAGTCAATTTCCCCTAAATGGAGTTGCACAAGAAGCAGAAATGTCTTTGGAAGATTATGCAGACTTCGTTTTTAAGGCATGTAAAGTGGATAAAGAAGACCCTGTAAAAGAATGGGAAAAACTAAGAGATTTTCAAGAACATATAGTGAATTACTTAAACAAAGTTAAAAAAATAAGAATTGTTTCTAAAGGCACAGATTTAAGTATGAGTGTTAAAGGAAGAAAATGGATTAATAGCTTCGGAAAACTTAACATGCCTGACGGTGAAGTTTATACAAGCCCTATAGAAGATAGTGTTAATGGAAAAATAAGTTTTGATTTTCCGGCTATTTTTCAAAGTAGAGAAGTAAAGAATATACATTTAACATTTAAAGATGGTAAATGCATAGAAGCAAAGGCTGACAAAGGTGAAGAATATTTAAATGAAATTTTAAATATTGATGATGGAGCAAAATATTTAGGAGAAGTGGCTGTTGGAACGAACTATGATATACCTAAATTCACTAAAAATATTTTATTTGATGAAAAGCTTGGAAATACAGTTCACATAGCTATGGGGAATGGATTTATAGAAGCTGGTAGCAAGAATGAATCAGGAATTCATTGGGATATGATATGCGACATGAAGGATGGCGGTATCATATATGCTGATGATGAAATCATTTATAAAGATGGAAAATTTAAATTAACAAACTTGACTTAATAATACCTTTAATATAAACTATTTTTGATGATAAGTAAGCAGGCTTGTGGCTTCTTCTATTATGTCTGAGTCTGCTTATTTTTATATATAAAAAACTTATAAGTAGGGATTTTTGTGATGATAAATAAAAAAAAATATTTAAATTATACAAGATGGATTTATGTTTTTTCAGGCATTATCGTTATGATGTTTCTTGGCACTGTATATTCATATGGTGTATTTAGAGAACCTATAGAGGAAATGTACAATGTAGGTACAACTTTAAGCGGTTTACCCTATATGATATCTCTTGCATTTTATGCCCTTTTTATGTTTTTTTCAGGAAAAGTGTTGAAGAAAATGAAACCTAAAAAGACAATATCCATAGGCGGTATAGTAATTTCTGCTGGTTGGATTTTTTCGTCTATGGCGCCGAATATATATGTATTGACAATAACTTACGGCATTATCATAGGTTCAGGAGTAGGAATTATATACGGCTTACCTATGCAGGTAGTTGCTGAGTGGTTCCCAAAAATAAAAGGGTTTGCTGTAGGATTGGTCCTTTTAGGATTTGGATTGTCTCCCTTTATTACCGCACCCGTTGCTAGAATATTGATTGAAAACCATGGAGTAAAAAGTACTTTTTTGATATTGGGAGTCTTCTTCGGAGTAGCTATACCACTACTAAGTTTATTTTTCAAACTTCCTTCTAAAAAAATAAATTCTCAGAAGATGATAGAAACTAAGAGAAAAATAGATAAAAACGAAATAGATATTAAAACATCTGATATGATAAAAACACAAAGCTTTAAAGGTCTTTATATAAACTTTACGATAGGTACAATGATTGGTTTAACCTTAATAGGACTTACAAGCATGATTGGAAAACATTTAATAGGAATAACTTCAATTAATGTTGCTTTCTATATGTCCTTATTTGCAATCTTCAACGGTATAGGAAGGCCTATTTTTGGATGGCTAACAGATAATTATTCGGCTAAAAAGATTATGATATTATCATATGTATTAATAATTACTGCTTCAGTGCTAATGCTATCCGCAAAAGAAGGAAGTACATTTTCTTATGGATTAGCCTTTTCAATTTACTGGTTGAATCTTGGAGGATGGTTGGCTATAGCACCTACTTCCACCATAAAAATGTTTGGTATAAAAAATTACAGTGAGAATTACGGATTGGTTTTTACTGCATATGGTATAGGAGCATTAGTAGGGGTAGCTTCATCGGGAATTATCTTAGATTTTCTTGGAAGTTATAATTATTTATTTTATTATATTATATTACTTTCAATAATGGGTATGTTTATAACAGAGAAGTTAATAAAAAATTAATTTAGGTTTCCATATACATAATTTATGCCTTGAAAAACTTTCTATGTATGATATAATAAGTTGAAAGTCAAAGAAAGTCAAAGTCTAATTATGCATAAGAGGTGTGGAGTATGGTTAAAAAAAGTGAAGAAATAGAAGAGTTTTTGAAAGATATGTTAAAACAAACTGAAAACAATATGATTGAAATCCAAAGAAATATATTAGCTCAACAATTTGACTGTGCACCTTCTCAAATTAGTTATGTTCTCACTACAAGATTTAAGGATAATAAAGGATATATAGTTGAAAGCAGAAGAGGTGGTGGGGGATCAATTAAAATATATGAACTTAAAATGAAAAGCGATAAACAGATAGATGAACTAATAAGTAGGAGCATAGGAGAAAGTGTTACGAAATTCAAAGCTTACGACATATTAAATCACCTATTTAGTAAAAAAATAATTACAGAAAGAGAATCCCAGATAATCAAAAGAACCATTAGTGATAGAGCTTTATCTTTAATTCCATCGGAAAACAAAAATCCGGTAAGAGCAAAGATATTAAAGGAGAGTCTTTTAGCTGTAGTAAAATACAATAATGGGAGTTGATAAAATGCTGTGTGATAAATGTCATAAAAATAAAGCAACTGTACATTTTACTAAAATAATTAATGGAAAGAAAATAGAAATGCATTTATGCAAAGATTGTGCTAGAGACAATGCTGAAATAAACGCAGAGTTCTCTATGGAAAATTTTTTATCTGACATGTTTGGAGAATTTTCTTTGAAAGAACCTGATGTAGAATACAAATGTCCAAACTGTGGTATGACTTATGAACAATTCAAAAGATACGGTAAATTTGGTTGTAGTGAATGCATTATTGCCTTTAAGGATGAAATTGAGCCACTAATACAAAATATTCATGGACATAGAAGACATAAAGGTAAATATCCTAGACAACATACAGATGATGAAAGTACAGAATTAAATGAAATTGAAACATTAAAAAAAGAACTCCAAGCAGCAGTAGAAGTTGAAAACTATGAAAAGGCTGCTCAGTTAAGAGATATGATTAAATCTCTTGAAAAGAAGGAGGGGTAAATGTGATTAAATGGATGGACGATAGTGGAACTGAGAAGGACATTGTAGTAAGTAGTAGAATTAGATATGCTAGAAATTTAAAAAAACATAAGTTTCCTATTATTTTAGACAAAAAAGAATCTGATGAAATATTTCGAAAGATATCTGAAATAATTGAATCTAAAGACATTTATAGCAAAAAATTTTTCCACTTTAAAACTTCAAATATACCAAATCTTGAGAAAAAAATGCTGATCGAGAGACATATAATTAGTCCGGCATTAATAAAAAATCAAGGAATTAGCGGATTTATAATGAGTAATGATGAAAAAATATCTATAATGATTAATGAAGAAGATCATTTAAGACTTCAGGTTTTAAGCAGTGGATTGAATTTAAAAGAATGTTTAAAAAAGGCTGATGAATTAGATTCTATACTAGATGAAAAATTAGAATATGCCTATCACAAACAATTCGGATATATAACCGCATGTCCTACTAACCTAGGAACTGGTATCAGAGCATCATCAATGATTCATTTACCGGGATTGGTAATGACGGGAAGGTTGGAGAGGCTTTTAAACACTATTTCTAAATTTGGAATATCAGTAAGAGGAGTTTACGGAGAAGGATCAAAATCTCTAGGCAATTTATTTCAAATTTCAAATCAAACTACTTTGGGTAATGATGAGAAAACAATAGTGGAAAAAGTAGAAAAAATAGCTATGCAGATAGTAAATAAAGAAAAAGAAGCAAGGCAGTACTTGTTAGATGAAAATAAAATAGAAATTGAAGATAGAGTTTATAGATCATACGGAGTTTTAACGAATGCAAAAATAATAAGTACTGATGAAGCTGTTAAGCTGTTATCATTAGTAAAACTAGGTGTGGATTTAGATTTAATAGAAAATTATAACAAAATCAATTTTAATAAATTATTTATTGAAATACAATCGATGAATATTCAATATGAAGCTAGAGAAGAATTAAACGAAAGAGAAAGAGATATAAAAAGAGCAGAAATCATTAAAAGAACATTTAGTAAGGAGAGTGAATAATTATGATAAACAAAGGATTAAGTAAATCCGCTCAAAGAGCTGTAAATATAGCTCAAGATGAAGCAAAAAGAATGAACCATAATGTTTTAGGTACTGAGCATGTACTTTTAGGATTAATTAAAGAAGAAGAAGGTTTAGCAGGTCAGATACTTAGAGATAGAAATATTAATTATGAAAATGTTAAAGAAAAAATTCTAAGTATAACAGGTAAAGGTAGATCTCAAACAAACTATTTAAATGTATCTCCAAGGACAAAAACAATATTTGAATTAGCAGGGCAGTTTGCAAGACAATTAAATCAGTCCTTGATAAGTACCGAGCATATATTATTAGGTATAATGGCAGAAGGTGAAGGAGTAGCATCATTAATACTTAAAAATGAAGGTATAAACCCTCAAGAAGTTCAACAGGAAATAATGAAATCATTAAATGAAGGGAATAATGAAGTAAGCTACCCAAAAGGACAGCAGGATAAAAAAGGCAAAAAAATAAAAAATATTGAAAAATATGGTAAAAACTTGAATGACTTAGCCAAGCAGGACAAGCTGGATCCTGTAATAGGAAGAGAAAATGAAATTCAAAGAGTTATTCAGGTGCTAAGTAGAAGAACTAAAAACAACCCCGTATTAATTGGAGAACCTGGAGTAGGAAAAACATCTATAGCTGAAGGATTAGCTCAAGAGATACAGGCGGGAAATGTACCTGAATTACTTAAAGATAAACAAGTTATAACATTAGATTTATCAGGTATGGTTGCCGGTTCTAAATTTAGAGGTGAGTTTGAGGAAAGACTTAAAAACGTAATTCAAGAAATCAAAGAAGACGGTAATATAATATTGTTTATAGATGAAATGCATACAATTATAGGTGCAGGCGGTGCTGAAGGTGCTATTGATGCATCAAATATATTAAAACCTGCATTGTCTAAAGGAGAAATACAGGCCGTTGGAGCCACTACTATTGATGAATACAAAAAACATATTGAAAAGGACGCAGCCTTAGAGAGAAGATTCCAACCTGTATTAGTAGCAGAACCAACAGTAGAGGATACTATTGCAATACTTAAAGGATTAAGAGACAAGTATGAAGCACACCATAAGGTTAAAATAACAGATGAAGCTATAAATGCAGCAGCAAAATTATCCTACAGATATGTTTCTGATAGATTTCTACCTGACAAAGCAATAGATTTAATAGATGAAGCTTCATCAAAAGCTAGATTAAAACAATCTACTGCACCATCAGATTTAAATAAGTTAGAAAAGGAAATAGAAGAAATCAAAAAACAGAAAGAGGAAGCTATAAGTACACAAAACTTTGAAAAAGCAGCAGATTTGAGAGATAAAGAAAAAGAACTAAAAGGAGCAATACAAGAGAAAAGAAAAAATTGGAATGAAAAAAAATCATCAAATGAAGGAAGTATAACAGAAGAAGATATTGCACAAATAGTATCATCTTGGACTGGTGTACCTGTTGAAAAAATGGATACTACAGAATCTGATAAACTTCTTCATTTAGAAGATACATTACATAAAAGAGTTGTAGGGCAACATGAAGCCGTAGAATCAGTATCTAGAGCTATTAGAAGAGCAAGAGTAGGCCTTAAAGACCCTAAAAAACCAATAGGTTCATTTATCTTTTTAGGACCTACAGGAGTAGGTAAGACGGAGTTGACTAAAGCCCTAGCAGAAGCTATATTTGGAGATGAAGATGCTTTAATTAGAATAGATATGTCAGAGTATATGGAAAAGCATTCAGTTTCAAAATTGGTAGGTTCACCGCCGGGATATGTAGGATTTGACGAAGGAGGACAGCTTACTGAAAAAGTTAGAAGAAAACCCTATTCAGTGATATTATTTGACGAAATAGAAAAAGCTCATCCGGATGTATTTAATATACTTCTTCAACTTCTTGATGATGGTAGACTTACCGATTCAAAAGGAAGAACTGTAAATTTTAAAAACACCTTAATTATAATGACATCAAATGTAGGTGCAAGCACTATTAGAAAACAAAATGTGCTGGGATTTAGTAGTGGACAGGATGACGAAGAAAAAGATGAGTATGAAAACATGAAGAACAAGGTATTGGATAAGTTAAAGGATACCTTTAGACCAGAATTTTTAAATAGGCTTGATGAAATTATAGTTTTTCATTCACTAACCAAAGAAAATATTAAAAAAATAGTAGATCTAATGATTGTAAATTTAGAGAATAGACTTAAAGAATTAGGTATTACTATAGATGTAGATGAAGATGCTAAACTTTTCTTAGCAGAAGAAGGCTATGATCCTACTTTTGGAGCAAGACCTCTTCAAAGAACTATAAGAAAGAGAATAGAAGATGCTCTATCGGAAGAAATTCTCAAAGGTACAGTAAAGAAATCAGACAATATTGTTGTAACTTACGACAAGGATAAAAAAGAATTATTAATTGAAAGCAAAAATAAAGTAATAAACTAAATAAAACAAAAAACCGGGAAGAACCCGGTTTTTTTATGCTTCGCTAATGTTCATGAAATTTGAAAATTGCGAGTTGTATAAATTTGCATAAACACCATCTTTTTCAAGAAGAGTTTTGTGATTTCCTCTTTCCTGTATTCCCGTATCTGTTAAAACGATAATCTCATCTGCATTTTGTATAGTAGATAATCTATGAGCTATGACCAATGTGGTTCTACCTTTTGATAATCTTTCCAGGGATTTTTGTATAAGAATCTCGGTTGCATTATCTAAAGCAGAGGTAGCTTCGTCTAAAATCAAAATAGGTGGGTTTTTTAGGAATATCCTTGCTATTGATATACGTTGCTGCTGACCACCAGACAGTTTAACTCCTCTTTCTCCAATATATGTATCGTATCTATTTGGTAGGGACATTATAAAGTCGTGTATACTTGCTTGTTTAGCAGCTTCAACTACTTCTTCATCGGTAGCATCTATATTTCCGTATTTAATGTTTTCTTTAATGGTTCCTGTAAACAAGAAGACACTTTGCTGTACTAAACCTATGTTTTTTCTTAAGGATTTTACAGAAGCATCTTTTATATCTACTCCATCGATTGTTATTCTTCCTTTGGTAACATCGTAAAATCTCGGAATCAAATGACATAAAGTTGTCTTTCCTCCACCAGAAGGTCCAACTATTGCCATTGTAGTACCAGCTTGGATATCAATATCAATATTGTGTAAAACTTTAGATTCATCATCATCGTCATAGGCAAATTCAACATTTTCTATATTAATGTTACCTTTTACATCAACAAGATCAACAGGTTCTTCAATATCTTTAATTTTTGGAGGTATATCCAATATTTCTAAGAATCTTTCAAATCCTGACATTCCGTCTTGGAATTGTTGTGTGAAGTTTGTAAGTCTCTTTATCGGCTCCATGAAAAAGTTTATATATAAAATAAAGGCTATTAAATCACCGTAATTAATATTTCCTATGTACACGAAGTATCCACCTAATGCAATGGTTAGAAGATTTAAAAAGTTTGTTGAAAAATTAATGCCCGTATGAAATTCTGCCATTGTTTTATAAGCATCTTGTTTTGAGTTTCTAAAATGCATGTTACCTTCATCGAATTTTTCAAGTTCATATTCTTCGTTTGTAAAAGATTTTGCAACTCTTACTCCAGAGATACTATTTTCAATATTGGAATTAACATCAGCTATTTTTTTTCTAACTTGCCTAAAGTTTCCTCTCATTTTAACACCTTTTATAATTGAAAACCACAGCATAAAAGGTAAGAATGCAAATATTATCAGAGTTAACTTTACTTCAATAGTTAAAAGAATTATAAAAGAGCCTATAAACAATATTACAGATAAAAATAAATCCTCCGGTCCGTGATGGGCCAGCTCTGCAATTAGATTAAGGTCGTTTACAATTCTAGACATCAGTTTACCTGTACGACGGTTGTCGAAAAAACTTACATCCATTATCTGAAAATGTTCGAATAATTTTTTTCGCATATCGTACTCCATACGAACTCCTAGCACGTGACCCCAGTAGTTAACTATGTAGTAAAAAACTCCTTTAAGAACATACAAAACAAACATAACTAAGGAAGCTATTATGATTGCTCTTAAGTTTCTATCAGGAATAAAATCATTTAATAAAGTTCTTGAAAAAATAGGGAATAGTAAATCTAATGATGCGATGCCTAAGGCGCATGACATATCTAAGAAAAACAATCCTTTGTGTGGTTTATAGTAAGCAATAAATTTTTTAACTAAATCCATAGTATATCCCCTTTACTCAATAAAGATAGCAAGGTGCGACCTTGCTATCTTTATAAATCTTATTTGTCTTTATTTATTTGGTCGATGTTTTTTTCGTGAATAAGTTTGAGGCCTCGCATAGTAAGTAGCATGTCGTAATCGTCGATGTATTTGGTCTCGCCGAATATTATATTAGCCAATCCTCCTGTTGCTACAACCTTGATAAAATTCATATTTAATTCTTTTTTTATTTCTTTTACTATATATTCAACTTGTCCAATATATCCGTATACTAATCCTGCCTGCATACTTGTAATGGTGTTTCTTGCCAATATAGTCTTAGGCTTTTCAATTTCAATATTCGGTAGTTGAGCGGCTCTACTCCATAATGCATCGGCACTTATTTGAATTCCTGGAGAGGTAATCGCTGCAATAAACTCGCCCTTATCATTTACAACATCATAAGTAGTTGCTGTGCCAAAATCAATAACGATAACTGGACCACCGTAAATTTCATATGCTGCAACGGCATCTACTATACGATCGGCACCTACTTCTTTAGGGTTTTCTGCTTTAATAGCTAGACCGGTTTTACTACCGGGTCCTACGATTAAAGGTTTTAAGCACAGATATTTTTCTATAGCTCTTCTTAATGAATACATTATATTTGGTACTACTGAAGATATTATAACGCTTTTTAATTTGTCTGTATCGATTTCGTTTTCTTTCAGTAGTTGTTTTATAAAAAGACCGTATTCATCGGAAGTTCTTTTGTTGTTTGTTATCATTCTCCAAGGACCGTGGAATTTATCACCATCCCATACTCCTAAATTGATATTAGAATTACCTACATCAATTGCTAAAAACATTGTGTTCTCCTTATTGTTTAGATATTTTTCTGTATGCTATTACAGCCGGTATTGTAAGTATAGCTGCTACTACTGCTTCAATCAAAGCATTTGTCGTTATTATGCTTATTAGGAAAACTTTGAATCCTACACCAATCATGTCAACAACCTGTTGAGCATAAATAATGTAAAGCATAGTCATTACCAACGCAGTGTTGGTTATTGCACCTGTTGCACCTGCTAATATAATTGCAAATTTATCACCGGTTTCATTTTTAATTAAACTTTTTATAAGTTTGTAAATCAAAAATGGAGTAATACCTATAAAAATCCTAGGTAAAATTGATATCAAAGGATTTATAAAAAAAGCATCGAAGGGTGATAGGGGTGCTAAAATTGCTCTTAACATTGTTGTTGCTCCTGCTAAAAATCCCATCAAAGCTCCTGCTCTTGGTCCCATTACTATTGAGGTAATAATAGTTGGTATAAAAATTAGAAAAGCCATTGTTGCAGAGGCAGTTGGAACCGCAGTAAGTGCGACAAAAACTATTGTCAAAGCTAGCATAACTCCTAAAAAAGTGAGTTTGCGTGTTTCTGAAAAAATACTATTCATTTTATTTCCTCCTTGTTCTCGTTCTATATTAGATACAAGACAAATCATTTATATTATAGCATATGATTAATATTTTACAAGAAATTCTTAATCTTAATTAGGAAGTTAGTATCTTAGTAATTCTCTTTCGTATTTTAGAATAATCAGCGTTATAAATATCTCGATTAATTTTATCATCTATTATATGCTCTACTTGACTTATTTTCACAGGATTATCCTGAATAATATATATTTGATCAGATACTCTTAAAGCTTCGTCTATATCGTGGGTTATAAAAAGTACTGTTCGATTGTCTTCAGACCAAAGTTTTAAAAATGATTCAATAATACTATTTTTAAGTTTTATGTCTAATCCCTGAAAAGGTTCATCCATAAGAAGTAGAGTAGAAGGATATGCAAAGGTTCTCGCTATTGCCAATCTTTGTTTCATACCACCGCTTAATTCTTCCGGTTTTTTATCGGTATAATCCTTAAGTCCTACCATATCTAAATAATAGTTAATTACATCTTTTCTTTCTTTGTCAGGAAAGATGTTTTTTAATATAATATCAATATTTTCATACACAGTAAGCCAGGGCATAAGTCTGGGTTCTTGAAATAAATACGATATATGTTTCTTATCTATACCTATAATTTCTCCATCTTCGTAGTCTGTAAGTCCGGATATTACATTAAAAAGAGTTGTTTTTCCTACTCCGGAAGGTCCTAAAATACAGGTAATGTTGCAGGGTTCTATATTCATATTAAAATTACTAAATATTTTTTTGTTTTCGTAATTTTTTTTCAACCTATTTATTCTAATCATATTATCAACCTTCTATTTTTTTAAATATTTTTTTTACAAGTATTTCAAACATATAAGATATTAAGATTATAATTACCGTCCAGGCTAAAAGTTCTGGTACCTGGAGATAAATTTTTGAATTAAATAAATTAGTACCAATACCGTATTTTGGTAAACTGAGTGCTTCTGCAGCAGCCACTACCTTCCATCCTATACCTAAAGCAGAAGAAAATCCAGCTGATAAGTAAGGAATTGAGGCTTTGATATATACTTTTTTAAATATTTCCATCTTTCCTACATTATACAACTTACACATTTCCAAAAGTTTTTTATCAGTATTTCTAATGCCTTCAACCATATTAGCCCAAATAATAGGAAAGCACATTAAAAAACCTGTAAAAATAGGGACATTAGAACTACTAAACCAAATTATTGCTATAATAATTATCGAGATAATAGGTGTGGTTCTTATAAATATAATCATTGGTTCAAATAAATCGTAAGCTTTTTTATTAACTCCGCAAAGATAACCTAAAGACACACCTAAAAGTGCAGATACTAAAAAGCTTATAAAAACTCTCGCAGTAGTTGAAGATACTACTATATAAAAATCAGGATTTTTAACTAAAGACATTATGGAGATTGCTACTGAAAAAGGAGATGGAAAATATACGTCCTTATTTATAATCCAGTAAACAATCTGCCATAACAAAAGCCATAATAATATTCCTACTATTCTATTTTTATTAGTTTTTATAGTAGAAATTTTCATCCGGCATACTTCCTCCTATAGAAGCTGGGTTAAATTCATAAAGAACTTCTAAAAATCCATTAACTTTATTTTTTGATTCCTGAGCACCTTGATAAACTATGCTGCAGTTTGGAATTGCATTTTCAGCTAATTTTGCATTTGGTAGAATTCCATTTTTCTCCACTAACTGTCCTGCTTCCTCATAATTATTATTTACCCAATTCACAGAGGATTCATACTCTGATAAAAATTCTTCTATAAATTCAGGGTTGTTTTCGGCAAATTCTGTATTTACTACCAAACATCCCATAGCTAAAGTGCTTTCGCCATCTGTTGCTTTTTCCCATTCTTCATTTAAATCTATTAATATTTTCACATTTGGGTTGTTCATCATTACCTGGGTAACGAAGGGTTGAGGTAAAACAGCAATTTCAACATCTTCAGCTATTACTTGCTGAGCTAAAGATGAATGATCCAACATAAATTTAGTGGAAACCTTATCTGTCATATCATTTTTATCCAGCAGATAATTAAAAGCAAATTCCGGTGTTGCACCTTTACCGCTTATAGAAACATCTTTGCCTTCCAAGTCTCTTATAGTAGAAACATCATCAGTTCCAACTACATAAATAACTCCTAATGTGTTTAAAGCGAGAAACTTTACCTGTCCTTCAGTTTTGTTATAAAGTATAGATGCTG
>JAABRS010000222.1 GCA_011390775.1 Clostridia bacterium
TGAATATTGAAATTCATCAAATTTATCTATATTAATAGGATTATATCCAGTTGCTACAATAATAGCTCCATATTCTTTTGTTACTATTTCATCAGTCTGTTGGAAATCTATTGCATTTGCTTCACATTTTATTTGGCATAAACCGCATTTTCCAGTCTTAAACTTTATACATGCCTCTCTATCAATTACCGGTACATTGGGTATTGCTTGAGCAAATGGTATATGGATTGCTTTTCTATTATCTAATCCCATATTGAATTCATTCTTATTGTTTTTAGATGGACAGGCATCTATACAAATACCACATCCTACACATTTATCAGTATCTATGCTTCTTGCTTTTTTACAAATATCTACGCTGAAATTACCTACAAATCCTCTTACCTCTTTTATTTCCGAATAAGTATATATATTAATTTTCTCATGACTAGATACATCTACCATTTTAGGTGTTAGTATACATGCTGAACAGTCAAGAGTAGGAAAAGTCTTATCAATTTGTGCCATCTTGCCACCTATACTTGGAGTTTTTTCCACTATATCCACTTCAAAGCCGGCTTCTGCTACATCTAAAGCAGTCTGCATACCTGCAATACCTCCTCCAATTACTAATGCTCTTTTTGTTACTTTACTATTTGAAGCTGTCAAAGGTATGTTCAATCTAAGCTTTGCAATAGCTGATTTTGTTAAAGTTACTGCTTTTTCTGTCGCTTTTTCTTTGTCCTTGTGAATCCAAGAACACTGTTCTCTTATATTTGCGATTTCTACCATATAAGGATTTAGACCTACAGATTCTGCAGCTTTTCTAAAAGTAGCTTCATGCATTCTAGGTGAACATGAACAGACTACAATTCCTGTCAAATTATATTTTTTTATAGTATCACATATTAATGATTGTCCTGATTCAGAGCACATGTATTTATAATCAGTAGCTACTACTACGCCCTGTTGTTTTTGTGCTGATTTAGCAACTGCTTTAACATCTACGGTTTCTGAAATGTTACTCCCGCACCAGCAAACAAATACGCCTATTCTTTCCATCATATTCACTTCCATTCTTTCTTTTTTAATATTATTTTATGTATTTTCTTAAATAGCTTACTAAAAATTGCTGTGGGGTGTCTTCATCCAAGCAATTTTTTACCTCTTCTATCTTTATATGATTTTGGCCTTTTTTTCTTATAACCTGCAACCTTAATTCTTCAATAAGTTTAACGGGTTCTACACTCCGTGGACATCTTTCCAAACATGCATAACAAGTTAAACAATAATAAAGGGATTCAGAATTTAATAAAGCCTCTATTTCTCCCTTATCAACCATATTTATAAATTGATGGGGATGATATTCCATAATTTCAGAAGCAGGGCATGTAGCTGTGCATTTACCACATCTCATACACTTTTTAGGATTAACTCCACTATTTATTAAAATATTCTCTTTTTGATATTTAGTATTTTTAGTCATATCTATCCTCCAATTTATTTTATTCCAAGGGATTCAGCTAAAATTTCTGTGAAGTAGTAAATTGGAATATCTACTTTAGATTCATCTTTTTTTAAGTTGTACATACATAAAGGACATGCAGTGATTATCATGTCTGCTTTTTTCTCTTTAGCCGATAAGAGGATTTTTTCTCTTCTTTTTCTAACATAATCTTTATTTTTAATTGCCATATAAGCACCACAGCATTCATTTCTTTCAGAGTATATAACTGGACTAGCTCCAATTGCCTTAATAAAATCTTCCATAATAGTTGGATTTTCCGGATCATCTAGCTCCATAATATTACTGGGTCTAAGTAATAAGCATCCATAATAGGCTGCTATTTTTTTTCCATTCATTGAACTATTAACTTTATCTTTAATAGTGTTAAATCCAATTTTATATTTTAGCATTTCTAAATAATGAAATACTTTGGTCTCTCCATCATAGGGATCCTTCAAATTTAAATAATTATTTGCTTTCTTCGCAAAATCTTCATTTGTTTTAAAATCATTGTTTACCCGTTTTATAACGTTGTGACATGCAGAACAAACAGTTACTAAATCGGTATTTGATTCTTTAGCATTAACTAGTACTCTTACTGATGATAGCTTTGTTGCAATTTCGTCTTTTACTAGTGGATAAACTCCTCCACAACACTGCCATTCCTCTTGTTCTTTTAAAGAAACACCTAATTTTTCCGCAGATTTGACTGCGTATTTATCTAATTTTTTTGCTTTTGTTTTTAATGTGCATCCTGGATAATAACTAAATTTCATATTTATATCTCCAAAAAATTGGATTGCACCCCCTTTTCATCTTGTTTTATTAATTTTCAAAACTTATATATTAATAATTTAAATTTTTTGTTAAATGTTAATTTCCATAAATAAAGATATCTCTTTCATATGAAGATAATCCGGAGATATCTTTTATTTAGTTATAGTTGGTTAAATTTACCAAAACTATTTATTTTAGGTCTATTCTTTTTTCGCAACTGTTTCTGCAAAATATTCTGCTAATCCTACATATTTTTCAGGCTTCATAATATCGTCAATTTCTTTTTCAGTAAGGTTGCTTGATACAATTTTATTATCTAATAATACTTCTTTAAAATCTTTATCTTCGTTCATTGATTTTTGAGCTAATTCGTGAAGTAAATCGTGAGCTTCTAAACGTCCTATTTCATCACTCAACCGCATCATTAATGCTTCTGTATAAATTAAACCTTTTGTGTAGTTTAAATTTCTTTTTATTTTATCTTCATGCACTTCCAAGTTTTCTAATAAATCTATTGCTGTATCTAAAGAACCATCTAC
>JAABRS010000223.1 GCA_011390775.1 Clostridia bacterium
TTCCTATGTGGATACATATCAGCAATAATTATGTTTACAATCTATTGTTCACATCGTCTACGGGGGTTTTCGAAGGAAGGATGGTGGCTGACAAAGCAATAAGTGATGTAATTGATGTTGTAAGTGTCTTTATAGCAGTTATTGTTATGGGCTTTTTAATAAAAAATAAAAGTAGAAAATATAAAGAATAGGACATATAATAGGAGAAAGTGGTTCTTTAAATTATATTTAATATGATACAGATAATTTAATTGGGGAAGAAGAATATGAAAAAAATTAATATTTTTGCTGTAATTAGTATTTTGATAGTGATCTTAATTGGAGTATTACTAATCAGACAATCTAAATATGTGGATGCGAGTCAGAAAACAAATCTTTTAAGAAAGATTGAATTTTCTGATGTTTATGTTTCTGAAAAAGAAAATAAAGTGAATGTTGAAGTGCCTATGAGTTATGAATTGCTAAATATAATCATCGCACTCGGTAATATAGAAGAATCATATACATCACTTACAAATATAAATACTGAATACTATCAAAATGTAATCAGTTATTTTCAGCCTTTCGCTAATCATGAAGTTATTCAAAAAGTTAAAGCCTTAAATGATACAGGAAACTATCCTAGGTTAAGGCAGATATTTATTTATTGCTTTATAGATAATGAAATGAAATTAGATTCTAATTATCCAGACAATCAATCTATTGATGATTTGTCAGGATATATATCATTAATTAATGATTTTGCAAAGAAAACTGACTTCCAAAAGTTTTATTATGATAATCAGGATTTTTATGAAAATGAGATCAGATTATTATCAGAGCTAGTAGATGTACATGCTATGTGGCATTGGTTAGAGCAAAATTTTGAACAAAGATATTCATCCATAAAAATCATTTTATCTCCCTTAGTTGGTGGTGCTCATAACACTACTGGATACTCTGATACAGATAGTGATTTTTCTGAAATAATAATATTTGTCTCAACACCAAAACTGCTGGATAAAGATAAATATAATTCTGAAAGTGTATTTAAAGGGCTTGTTGAAAGAATGATTTTCACAGAAATGGACCATCATTATGTGAATCCAACAACAGATTATGATGATAATTATAGAAAAGTAATTAAAGCATTTAGAAACTTATCATATTGGAATGAAGGAACTAGTTATAAAAAAGAAATTCTAACATTTAATGAGTATATGACATGGGCCACATTTTTAATATATGCAAAAGAAAAATATGATTTAGATGATTATTTAGAAATTAAAAGTGTTACAGCAAAAATGATGAACTACCGAAAATTTGTTAGATTTGAAGAATTTGCAGACAATCTCATTGAATTAAGGACACAACATAGTAATAAGACAGTTGAAAGTTTATATCCCTATTTACTGAATGAACTTAAAAATTAGAACTTAATTAGTCTAAATTTAAAAATTATGATCTCTATTTAGAGATTACCTTATTGAGCATAAGGAAGTTGCTGATGAATATGCAAACTTAAAATGCAGCTATTGAATCAATACAGGTATTAAGAGATGGTTATACAGAAGCAAAATCAGCTTTTATTATAAAGTACTCAAAAAAAGCAAAAGAAAAATATGCGGACAGATATGTGCTCAAATAATCAATGACATTTAATCAGGAGGAAAATAAGCATGGAAATTATTAATATAGGAAACAGAGTAAATAACAACTATATAGTTAAGCTAAAGAAAGGATTTTTATTAATTGACACCGGTTATCCAGAGCAGTTTAACAGTTTCAAAAAAAAATTAAGAGACCAGAATATAGGTTTAAAAGATATTTTCTATATTCTACTTACTCATGCACATGATGATCATGCAGGTTTTTTAAATGAGTTGTTAGATTATACAGATGCAAAGGTTATATTACATCATCTAGCTGTTGATAGATTAAAAAAAGGGCAGAATTCCTTTGATGGAGGATGTACAAGTTATTTAGCATTGACTTTCTGTAGGATTATGAAATTATTGGGGAAAGGAGAACACAAATTTCCACCCGTAGATAGATCTGAA
This sequence comes from Clostridia bacterium, assembly GCA_011390775.1. Lineage (GTDB taxonomy): Bacteria > Bacillota > Clostridia > Tissierellales > Dethiosulfatibacteraceae > UBA8670. The sequence continues at coordinate 2,040 of JAABRS010000223.1, forward strand.
AGGTATATGATAATAGATGATTCTACAAAACAAATTATCGAAAAAGAGTTATCAGGTACTATTATTAATCTTCCCGGGCATACAATAGACTCTATTGGATTATTACTAAAAGATGGATCTTTATTTTGTGGTGATGCTGCAATGAATGGCTTTCCAAGTTTGAATAGAATAACCATCTGGATAGAAAATATAAATAATTTTCAGAGGTCCTGGGAAGTAATGATAAAAAAAAATCCTTCTAAAATATATCCCTCACATGGTAGACCATTTATGAAAGAAGATTTAAAGAGAAACCTGAATAAGATAAATAATTTGAATTTATATGAATTGATATAATTCTTATTTATGACATAACCATTATTAATAATAATTGGATTACAGCAAAGCTCTTTGTAAGATAAGATCAATTTATTTTTGTATAAGTATATTTAAAAAAGTTCAAGAACTTATATTAGATTTCGAATAATTTAGTAAGGTTCAAATCTTTCAATCGAGTCAAATACTAATTGAAAGTTAATTATTAAAAATCTAAATTGTTCATAAAGAATAAATAGTTTTATCTTTTATCTTACTAATACTAACTACTATATAATTTTATTAGAAATGAAAATTGAAAAGAATAAAGATATTATAGTTATTTGCTTTGATAAAATTAGTTTATTATAATCTTGTATTTAAGATATTACATGCAAAAAAATAAAGACAAAAAAGATTAAGTTAGTATAAAAATTAATTTTGTTTACCAA
>JAABRS010000224.1 GCA_011390775.1 Clostridia bacterium
ATCCCTAAAATGGAATGCAATCATGGGGTAATAAGTATGAACCATAGCGTAGATGGATTTCTAAAAATTAATGATGAGACATTAATTTTTAAGGAAGATAAAGGATACATTGAAAAGGATTGGGGAAGTTCTTTTCCAGAAAAATATATATGGATGCAGGGTAATCACTTTGCAAATACAAATGATAGTTTTATGTGCAGCATAGCAAAAATACCTTTTTTAGGATCTAGTTTTATGGGAATTATTGCAAATCTTCATTTTAGAGGCACCGAATACAGATTTGGAACATATAAAAGGACTAAATTAAAAGATTTAATTATTGAAGAAAAAGAAGTATCCTTTAACCTTGTAAACAAGAATTATTCTCTCAAGGTTAAAGGTATTGTTGAAAAATCCGGTGTATTAAAATCTCCCCGTAATGGGGAGATGTCTCAAACAATAAAAGAAGGTCTTGGAGGAATAATAAAATTAGAGCTTACTCATAAAGGAGCTATCTATCAAATTAAAAGTAATCACTGCGGAATTGAAATAGTAAATATGGATTAACTAGAATAATAATCTTCCTTCCTCCGATTGATTGTTTTTAATATTTAATTAATCAAATTTTCTAATATCCTCTTCTTCTATTGGCGATTGGATTCTATAAGTATTTAAAGAAGCAGGTTGAAGCTTATCGTTGTATTCATATTCAAAAAAAGTTGCATCTAGAAAATAAAGGTCATCTAATATAGTTATACTATATTCCATTATCTTATCTCCTACATTATTGTATTCATAATGAACTGTTGTATTAGTATCATTTCTTTCTGTTGTTGCCTTAATCAACAAGTCATCTTCATACTGATAATTAGTTGTTGCTGTTTGATTTTCCTGTTCTGGCAAAGACTGAACCATTTTTAATTTATTTCCATTTTCATCTTTATAAACAGTTGCTGTAATAGATTCGCTTCCATCTAAATTGTACGAAGTCAAAATTTCCTTATCTTCTTCATAAGAGTATTTCGTTATTACTTCCAAGCCTTCTTCATAAACTACTTTTAATTCTTTAAGTACATCATCTTCATATGAATAAATTCTAGAAGCTATTAAATTACCATCTGAATAGTTTTTTTCTTCAACTACATCATTGTTTTCATTATAAGTAAATTCAGTTCGAACTTTTTTATCGTTGTTTTCATTTGTTCTTTCAATTATATTCCCTTCATAATCATACTCGTATGTAGATTTTGATACGGATTTTATATCGTATGATATTCCATCTATTTCTACTTTTCCATCTTCTATTACTTCATCAAAGGTTTTTATGTCTTCAGGAGTTAAAGATTCTTCAACATCTCCACTTTGACATCCTGATAGTGCTAAAATCATAATAAATATAACTGGTAGTAATTTTTTCATAAGTCCTCCTAATAAAAAAATTTATTTCACTATATATACTACCATATTTCATGAGATATATCCTTTATGTTTCAAATAGTTTATATTTTTTTAATAATTTATTAAATTTAGTCTCATGCTTATTAGTCATTCATCCACTCCGGCTTTTCTTTACTAAAAGGTCTTATTTTATATTTCTTTTCATGTTCTTTTATTATTCTTTCAGCAACTTGTGTATCTTTTTTATATTCTTCTATAAGCTTTTCTCTAATATCCGAACTAAAAGGGCAGGTTGCAATACAGATACCGCAGTCTGTACCTAATATTCTCCATTTTTTATAACACTCTTCTCTATTTATTTGCCATCTTTTTATTCCGTTTATATCCAATTCTTTCTCTTCATGAATAGCTTTTGCTGGACATGTGCCTATACACTTTTTACAGATTTCACAAAAATCATTAACATTAAAATCTGATTCTTTGTCAATAAATAAAGGCATATCAGTAGTAACTGCACCTAATCTAACTCTTGATCCGTATTTTTCTGTTATCAGCATCCCATGCCTTCCTATATCTCCTAAACCTGCTTTTTTTGCAGCTAAAGGTAGCATCATTTCATAATTGCCATCCATATGATTACGAGCACTGTATCCTAGCTTTTTTATATAATAGGTCAACATCATTCCTATAACAGCAGCATCAAGATATGCTTTTGTAACTTCTATAGATTCTATCAATTGGGGTGCTGCATATATATTGTTTTTATCCATTTCAACTGCAAACACAATTGTATTTGAATGTTTTGGATTTACTTTTTCGCCGTAGCTACTGTCATCTCTGCCCTTGTGACTGTAGTAGTAGCTTTCATCGCATTTGGTTATTCCTGTAAGTACCGACCCGTAGTAGGAAGCTATTCCCTTAACTTTTTTAGTGAAAATCTCAGGTGATGCTTCTATTTTATCAGGATTCTTTTCCGGTCCTTCTACCAATTCCTTTATATCTGATAAAAAGTTAAATGTTGCAGAAACTAAAGGAGTATTTAATTTATTAAACATAGCTGTATCTTCAGAATCCATTTCAGGCATAGTTCTTAGCTCGTCATCAATATCTTTTAGATCTTTTCTTCTTTTGTAGTAATCTTCATATTCGGGAGTTCCTTTTTTTCTTTCCATTCTTGAAAACATAATATCTCTTTCGTCTACTTTTTTCATATCCAACCTCTTTATATTATTTATTTAATACATTTTACTAAATTCTTCCTATCTTGTCCAAATTTGAACAATCCTTGAAGTATTTAATGTCTTTAATTGTCATGCTAATTGTGTATTTGAAATTTTTATGGGTAACTATACAATATATGTATTGATTTATGAAAGGAGTTTCTATTATGTCAAATAGTAAAA
>JAABRS010000225.1 GCA_011390775.1 Clostridia bacterium
TATTACTGATATTTGCGGGATTACTCCTGATGCTTTTGTGTTGTTAAAGAATATGTCTCCGTATCCTCTTAAAGCATCTACTCCTTCTTGGATTCTTGCTCCTCCTGAGTCGTTGATTCCTATCAGTGGTGCTCCTACTTTCATTGCCATCTGCTGGGCTTTTACTATTTTTGCCGCGTGCATTTCACCTAAGGATCCTCCTATTACGGTAAAGTCCTGGGCAAATATATACACTAGTCTTCCTTCTACTGTTCCGTATCCTGTCACTACTCCTTCTCCGGCGATTCTTTTCTTTTCCATCCCGAAGTTTTCGCATCTGTGTTCTACAAATGTGTCTATTTCTATAAAGCTTCCTTCATCTAGCAGCTCCTCTATTCTTTCTCTTGCTGTTTTCTTTCCTTTGCTGTGCTGCTTTTCTATTGCTTTTTCTCCGCCACCTTGTTCTATTTTGGCTTTTTTTTCTTTTAGTTCTTGTAGTTTTTCGTTAGGCAATTTTTTCCCTCCTGTTCTCATTGATATTCCTTAATAAGATAACGTTTTTTCTTTCTAAAGTCAAGGTATTTTAACAAATTGCAAGGCTTTTTAAATATTATTCATTTTTGAATATTTAGTCATATAATATAAGGAAAACAACAACTTTTACTAAAATTTTTGAGAGAAAAATAATATTTCTTTCAGTTTTAAATTTTATTAAGTAATATTGTGATTTTCTTTATTATATTAAGTTATATACCTTGCTCCAAACTAATTAGCCTGTATGTTTATGTATTTCCTAATCATTTAAGCTTATTAAAAGATAACATAACTGTTTATATTTGTCAATTACATTTATCTACCTCCCAAAATAAAAAAACACGGCCAACAGGTTTTCTGTTGCCGTGTATTACTTACTTTGTAATAAAGGTTTGCTTTATTACCATAAATAAAAAGGCTTTTCAATTTACATGTGAAATTCTATTATATATTTGTCAAAAAGTCAATCTATAATAGGATTATCCCTCGCTTCTTACACTCCATTATCATATCTACCGGCCATATAGATGATTGCACCTCTCCTATGTGAGCTTTTCTTAAGAATTGCAGGCATATTCTTGATTGTCCTATTCCTCCACCTATAGTATATGGAAGTTCCTTGTTTAAAATCTTTCTATGAAACTCGTATGATTTTCTTTCTATATCTCCTGTCTCTTGAAGCTGCTTTTCTAAAGTTTCTTCATCTACTCTTATGCCCATAGAAGATATCTCAAGACCTATGTTCAATAGTTTATTCCACAATATTATATCACCATTTAATTCCCAGTCATCGTAGTCCGGTGCTCTGCCGTCGTGTTTCATTCCTGATTTTAGCTCTTTTCCAATTTGCATAATAAATACTGCACCTTTTTCTTTTGATATTTTATCTTCTCTTTGTTTTGGTGTTAAATTTGGGTATTTATCTTCCAGTTCTTGAGTTGATATGAAGAATATTTCTTCCGGCAGAATTTCTTCAAATTGTGGATATTCTTCAACTATATATTTATCCATCTCTTTAAAAGATTTATAAAGTTTTTTTACAGTATCTTTTAGGTATTCAAGAGTTCTTTCTTCTTTTAATAGTATTTTTTCCCAATCCCATTGATCTACATAAATTGAATGAAGATTATCCAACTCTTCATCTCTTCTAATTGCATTCATATCAGTATATATTCCTTCGCCCGGATTGAATCCGTAGTAATCTAGTGCCATTCTTTTCCATTTTGCTAATGATTGTACTATTTCTACTTTCTTTTCATATAAATCTTTCATCGTGAAACTAACAGGACGTTCGTATCCATTTAGATTATCGTTAAGTCCTGTTTCAGGTGCAACAAATAGTGGTGCCGATACACGAGTCAAGTTTAAATTATCAGCTAAGCTATCTTGAAAAAAATCTTTAACTTTTTTAATTGCTATCTCTGTTTCAAGGACATCTAAGGTGCTTTTGTATTTATCTGGGTATAAAATTCTCTTTGCCATTTTCTCCTCCATATTTTTTTACTAAGAACATTATATATTAATATGAATAAATTTCAAGTAATTTGGATATTTCTAATAAAAAGAGGCATCCGAAGATGCCCATTTAATTTGTGTTTTTATCTGCTTGATTTATCGTATGGTATACCTTCAGCCTTAGGAGCTCTTGATTTCTTAGAGGTAAGTGCTAAAACAAACATAGTTGCTAAGTAAGGAAGCATCTTGTAGTAAGTCTGATCAATTCCTAAATTGTATAAAAATGGAATTAAAGATACAGAGTATGCAAGAGTTCTTAAAAAAGCAAAGAATAATGCTGCTAAAACTATCTTCCCAGGCTTCCACTGACCAAATATCATAACTGCTAAGGCTAAGAATCCAAATCCTGCAACTCCTGTATGACCGCTTACATTGCCATCCATAACACCTACAGAATAGAAAAAACCACCCATTCCTGCTAAAATACCGGATAAACTAACTCCCGCATATCTCATTACATAAACATTGATTCCTACTGAATCAGCTGCATGAGGATGCTCTCCACAGGCTCTCAATCTAAGACCAAATTTGGTTTTGTAAAGAAGCACAGTTGATATTCCTAAAAATATGAAGCCTATGATAACTGTTAGATATGTATTTTGAAAAAACATAGGTCCAAGAATTGGTATACTACCCAGTACAGGCATATTTCTTATGTAAAAGCTTATATTTGTTGTCACTCCGTCGCTGCCGAAAAACATCTTTGCAAAAAGAAGTATAGCCGCCGGAATAAGCATATTTAGTGCAGTT
>JAABRS010000226.1 GCA_011390775.1 Clostridia bacterium
TAATTTTTCGTGAGGTTATATGTCAAATTTATTCTCTTTACGTTCATAAAACGGACGGTAATCAAGCTAAATTCGCACAGAAAATTATCTTCCAATTTTTAGAGGATTATCGCGTTTAATTTTTAAAGAATTATTTTTCCATATTTATCTATATATGTTTGGTTTAGCTGCCAACACTTTATTAATGTGAAGAGTATCGTAAGGTATTTTATCTATGCTGTTTAAAAACTCTTCCGCTGTTCCAAACACAAGAATTCCATATGTTTTAACTCCTTTTTCTTCGATGTGTTCTAATGATTCATTATAAAAATCTATCTTATATGAATTATAATCTAGTAACTCGATAAATCCTTCTCTTTTGCTTATATAATTCAATCGTGATTTAAAGTGCGTTTCATAAGATTTTGATACTGCTTTACCATAATTATCCTCTGAAGTAATTGGTCCAGAGAGTTCCTTTATTAACTCTCTTAGTTCTAAATTAAACTGGGGATATTTTTCTTTATCAGGTTGAATGTTTGAGGATGGCTCATCATTGTAGTTTGGATTAAACCCAATCAAGTGCATAGGTTGATTTTCACTCCACTTAGTTCCTGGTTCAACAGTTCTTATTCCAACCCATTTAAAGTCTAAATCCGAACAAGTTTCAGTGAGTTTGTAAAATTCTTCCATAGTTAAATCTTCTTCAAAAACAATACTCATTGAAACATAGGATAGTGAATTTAATTCGTCAATATATTCTAAAGTTTCTTCGTTTTTCTTTTCAGAATATATATCAAAACTTTCTATTTTTTCATTTGGATCTTCTTCTGAAAAATGAAATTGAATCTTTTCAAATCCTTCCCAAATACTAAATCTGTCTTTGATGCTAAATATACCGCCAATTGCATAAGTTAATTTTCCTTTAGATATATCTAAAAAATACCTACTTTCTTCATCTGAAAATAAATCTTTATATGAATAGCTTACTTCGTATTTTCCGAATCCTTTTGATTCCTCAGAAGTAAAAGACCTTATTGCTTTTCCTGGCATATTTAAGCTTATATATGTTTGCATATCGTAGTAAAAGTCTGGTCTTTGATATTCTTGCTCTTGAGATTGTGTTGATGATGTTGGATCATAATACATTATATCGATAATATTCGATAAACCATAAAATATGCCAACATAAAGTAGCACAACAATTAACACTGAGGAAATCACTACCTTAGAAAGCCTATGGTTTACTAATTTTCGTATGCTTTTACTTTCATCCACCCTCTCTTTTTCTATTCCATTATTTTGTATAAAACTTTCTGATAAACCTTCTGTATAGTATTCTTCTATAGATTCATATTTTTCAAGTTCTTTTTCAACGATTTTTATTTCTTCTTCTGAAGCCGTACCTTCTTTATAGCGGTTTAATAACTCTTTAAAACTCATAGTCATCCTCCTTTAAAATCCTACCTAATTTTTTCCGTGCTCGGTATAAAGTAATCTTTGTGCTGTTTTCTGTTTTTCGAAAAATTCCTGCAATGTTTTTTATACTCATTTCTCCAAAATAGTAAAGATAGATTACTTCTCTATATATTTCTGGTTTAAGATTTATAAGAACCCTGTGTAATTGTCTATCTCTTTCCTGTTTTATTAATTTCCCTAATGGTTCTACATTTGATTTTCCTTCAATGTTCCACTCATATTTATCTACAGTTAAAATTTCATGATTTTTACGTTTAATATCTATGAAGTGGTTTTTTAATATTCTAAAAAGCCAATATTTAAAAGATTTGGGGTTGATTAGATGTAATAAAAGCTTTATAGAAGGTTTCGTTAACTAAATCCATTGCCATTGCTTCCTGATGACAGAGACTCAAAGCATATAGATAAAGTTCTTTATGATATTTTTTATAAGCTCTGTCCATAGCATTTAGTTTCACTGAAAACCTCCTTTCACTATATATACGGATGAGTTTCAAAAAGGTTACACTTTTTATTTATATATTTTGCAACAAGTTGTATTATGATTTACATTTACTAATGTTAGCACTAATTTTTCCTATATTCAATCTTAAAAACCAGTATAATTCTAAGAATTATACTGGTTTTGTTTTGAAGTACACTTTGTTACGGTGAACCTTCCGTCAAATGATTATAAAATTTTTAATACCCTATATTAATTACTCATATTAAGTAGAAGGTACCAAATTAACTACCTAAGATAGCGCTCATTTACGAGTTATTCTACCAACTCTAATAAATCTACAAGTCTTGAATTCGTTGTCCAATAAACATTATTCATATACAAAATATATTCTTCTGGATTTTCATTAGATTTAAAAACATCAGCGGTCGCAATCGTATCTTCACTTTTGTTATATCTAATACTCATATCAATTTTAGTTAATTTATTACTGTAAGGTGCAAATAGTTCAACAAAGAAATTATCTACTTTAACTATAAATCCACCGTATGAAACAAGATCAATTAATTTTTCATCAAAGGGATAGGATACTATTTTGTCTTCAGTAATAATATTAATACCATCTGTTTTATCAATAGCGATAATATAATCTCTTATATACCTATCTGTATCCAAGAATTGAATCATACCTATAATGAGAAAAGAACATAATATTACTATAAATTTTTTCTTCTGATTCTTCATTCCATACCTCTCATAATCATATTTTATTCTCCATATTTAAGTAGTTTAACTTATTTGATACTTTAATTTCAATTAAAAAATTCAATATAAAATTATTTTCACTTATGTTTTCTTCCGGTATAAGATAATTAG
>JAABRS010000227.1 GCA_011390775.1 Clostridia bacterium
AACTGCTATATTGTTTTTTTTAAGGATAAAACTGTAGTTTTTAAGCTTTCAAAAGAAAGACAGAATGAAGAAATTAAGAAGTTTCAAAAAGAATTAAAAGATTCCGGAACAGGTTTTTTCAAAGGATCAGCAGCTATGATGAGCTTTTGGAGCAGTTTTGGAAACAGATTTTACAAAATGACTGCCGATGAAATTCTTTCTGAAGACAAAGAAAGTTTTCAAGTATTTAATAATGATATGTCTAAAATTGAATTTAAGCAGTCATTAATTATGGTTGAAAATGATGGTCAAAGTCAAAAAATGGGTCATATGAAAATTAAATATCCTTCTGGTGAACTAAAATTCCAACATAAATACAAAGACTCTAATGGAAACATAAAAAAAGTTTTATCATCATTATTTAGTAAAACTTTAAAATATAAAGGTAAAAATTCTTCAGTAGTATTGGGAAATAAAGAAGGCTTCCGATAATATAATCATTATATTATTTCTTTAATAAAAAGCGTAGATAGTGTATTATATAAAATAAAAGAAAGAGAAATAATGTTTACTATTAAATAATGGAAATTTATTATTAGGGGGTATAATTTTGGAAAAAAATTTATTGAAAACAGGAATCATTGGCTTTGATGAAATATTGAGGGGTGGATTAATACCTTCACGTTTTTATTTAGTTAGAGGTGGACCAGGAACGGGCAAAACTACTTTAGGAATTCATTTTTTAGTGGAAGGTTTAAGAAATAATGAAAAATTACTATTTGTTAGTATGACTGAAGATATAGAAAAGATAAAACAAAATGGGAAAAAATTTGGTTTCCCTATGGAAGAAATAAGATTTTTGGATTTAAGTCCTAAATCAGATTTTATTGCAAATAATAAGGATTACGATCTTTTTTCTACTTCTGAAATGGAAGAAGACCCAATAATTGAGAAATTAATAAGTACAATAGAAAATACTAATCCTGATCGAATATTTTTCGATGGTTTTACTCAATTGAAATATCTTTCTTCAGATGATTTCAAATTTAGAAAACAGATTTTATCATTTGTTCAGTTCGTAAAAAAATATGACTCTACAATTTTATTAACTTCCGAGGTAGGTACCTCTATTAATGATGATGATTTACAATTTATGGTAGATGGTATAATCAATTTAAACTATGAAAATTTGGAAAATAATGTAGAAATAACTAAATACAGGGGTTCTACCTTTGATAAGGGTAAGCATACTTTAAAGTTTAAAAATCAAGGAATCGAAGTGTATCCCCAATTAAAAGCATCAAATTACGACCTAACTTTCAGTAATACTAAGCTTCCATCGGGTATTTCAGAAATAGACAAAATGCTTTTAGGGGGTATAGAAAAAGGGACGACTACAATGATAACTGGTCCAAGTGGTGTTGGAAAAACAACTCTAGGAACTCAATTTATTAAAAACAGTGCTGAAAAAGGTAATAAATCGATAATATATACCTTTGAAGAAAGTCCTGAAACTTTAATGAATAGAAGCAAGGCAATAAATATAACTTTAGACAAAATGGTTACTAATAATAAACTTTTAGTAAAAAAAGTTAATCCCTTTGAATATACTTTAGATGAATTTTCATATGAAGTTAGAACTGATATAGATAATCAAGATGCATCTATAGTTTTAATAGATTCTATTTCCAGCTATTTTTTATCTTTCAACAGAACTCATAGTGCAGTTGATATGATAAGAGGCCTTCATTCTTTATGTGACTATTTAAAGTCAAAAGGGGTTACTGTATTAATGACAAATGAGATTAAAAATATTACCGGGGAGTTTAGAATAACTTCTACAGAAACTAGCTATTTAGCAGATAATATAATATTTTTACGTTATTTAGAGATGAATGGTAAGTTAGAAAAAGCAATTGGTGTCTTAAAAAAGAGAATGAGTGGTTTTGAAAACACCATGCGTAGATATAGAATAACTACAGATGGTATAAATGTAGGAGAGCCTCTTAATAACATGAGAGGGATTTTAACTGGTAATCCTGAATTTTTAGATGAGAGGTCTGGGAAGAAATAATGGATGCAAGTAATTTAGGTAATCAACTTAATTTAAAAGAGAATAGCAAGGTTAACCTTTTAGTTGCTCATAATGAAAACCGTAAAATTTTAAAAAATTATTTGGCTAAGAATTATGAATTACTAGCTGGATCACAAGAAATTAAAAAAGCCGATATAATAATTGCAGATGAACAAGGACTCGCTAAAAATAAAGATCTAATTATGAGTATCAAACAATCAAATACTTCTTTTTATTTGCCCCTTATTTTAATCACCCGAGTCTCCCTTGAGAAAATACCTGAAGAATATATGAATATAATTGATGAAATTATTCAAACTCCAATTCAACATAGAATTTTGAATTCAAGAATCCAAACTTTATTGAAGGTAAGAAGATTATTTTTATCAACTCAAATTTATCAGGATTTAACTGATAAAAACCCTATGGGAATTGCTATACTACTGGAAAATAACAAGATAAAATATGTGAATCAAGCTTTTTCTAATATCTTTGATGAAAAAAAAGAAAATATATTAGAAAAAGAAATAACTGATTTCATAAAAAATAGAAATTTTACTGAACATATATCAAAATATGGAATTATTTATAAAGAAAAATTAACAATTGAGCTCGATTTTAACGAACAAAACAAATGGGTAGATATACGTTTTTCAAATATATCATATCAAAATATTAGTTTGAAATTACTAATACTCGTTGATGTAACAAAACAAAAAGAAT
>JAABRS010000228.1 GCA_011390775.1 Clostridia bacterium
CAGCTTAAATATACTGATAACAAAGAAAGAGTTATCACGGGAATTAAAAGAATATCTAAGCCTGGACTTAGAGTTTATGTAAAAAACAGTGAAATACCGAAGGTATTAGGTGGATTAGGCATAGCGATACTATCCACATCAAAAGGTGTAGCTACCGATAGAAAAGCAAGAGAAGAAGGTACTGGTGGAGAAGTTATCTGCTACGTATGGTAATTTACTTTAGGAGGTGCAAAAATGTCAAGAATTGGATTAAAACCTATCGAGTTACCAGAGGGAGTAGAAGTTAATTTATTAGATGAAAATGTAGTTGAAATAAAAGGACCAAAAGGAACACTTAAACAAAAAATGGTTCAAGAACTTACTATAAAAAAAGAAGAATCTTCTATAATTGTTGAAAGACCTTCTGATAGTAGACAACACAAATCATTACACGGATTAACAAGATCCCTAATCGATTCAATGGTCGAAGGTGTGACTCAAGGTTATACAAAAAAACTAGAAATAGTTGGAGTAGGATATAAAGCAGAAAAAAAAGGAAATAAACTTGTACTAAACCTTGGATATTCTCATCCAGTAGAGATGGAAGACCCTAATGGTATTGAGACAAGTGTTGAAAAAAATATAATAACAGTTACAGGAATTGACAAACAAAAAGTAGGAAATTATGCAGCAGTTATAAGAGATTGGAGAAAGCCTGAACCATACAAAGGTAAAGGAATAAAGTATGAAGGTGAACACATCAGAAGAAAAGCTGGTAAAACTGCTGGTTAATAGGAAAGGAGTGATTGTTGGTGATTAAGAAATTCAATAGAAATAAGAGTAGAAAAAGAAGACATAGAATAATAAGAAAAAGTATCCAAGGAACTCCTGAAAGACCAAGGCTGAATGTTTTTAGAAGTTCGAAACATATATATGCTCAAATAATCGATGATACTCAAATGAATACAATCGTATCATCATCTACTTTAGATAAGCAGTTATCTGATAAATTAGAAGGATTAACTAAAAAAGAAGCTGCAGAATTAGTAGGAAAAGATATCGCTGAAAAAGCTAAAGAAGCTGGAGTAGAAAAAGTTGTTTTCGACAGAGGCGGATATCTATATCATGGTAGAGTTAAAGCATTAGCTGAAGGAGCTAGAGAAATCGGATTAAAATTCTAGAAAAGGAGGTAATGTATGAAACGTGGACGTATTGATGCAAGTCAATTAGATTTAAAAGAAGAAGTAATAAATATAAGCAGAGTAACAAAAGTTGTAAAAGGTGGAAGAAATTTCAGATTTAGCGTATTAGTAGTTGTTGGTGACGAAAATGGTCACGTTGGAGTAGGTATGGCAAAAGCTATAGAGATTCCAGATGCTATTAGAAAAGCTATAGATGATGCAAAGAAAAGATTAGTAAAAGTGCCTTTAGATGGAACTACAATTACTCATGAAATAGTAGGAGAGTGTGGAGCTGGTAGAGTATTAGTTAAACCTGCTGCCCCAGGTACTGGAGTAATTGCTGGTGGACCTGTACGTGCCGTATTGGAATTAGCAGGCGTTAAAGATATTAGAACAAAATCTCTAGGATCTAACAACCCAAAGAATATGGTAGATGCTACTATGGATGCATTGGCATCCCTAAAAGATCCTCAAGAAGTAGCTAAACTTAGAGGTAAAACCGTTGAGGAAATTCTAGGGTAAAGGAGGAAGGACCTTGGCTAAGATAAAAATAAAACAAACAAGAAGTGAAATTGGTAAAATCAAAAGTCAAAGAGAAACAATTAGAGCTTTAGGCTTTAATAAAATCGGACAAATTGTAGAAAAAGAAGATACCCCTCAAATTAGAGGAATGATTAACAAAGTTAATCATATGGTAAAAATAGTAGAATAATATGACTAAAGGAGGTGCTCTAAGATGAAACTTCATAATCTAAAACCAAGTCCAGGTAGCAAGAAAAACAGAAAAAGAGTTGGTAGAGGAAGTGGATCTGGACAGGGAACTACAGCTGGTAGAGGAATGAATGGACAGAATTCTCGTTCTGGTGGAGGAACAAAACCAGGATTCGAGGGTGGACAAATGCCTCTATACAGAAGAATACCAAAAAGAGGGTTTACTAATATTTTTAAAAAAGAATATGCTATAGTAAATCTTGAAACATTGAATCAATTCGACGATAATGAAGAAGTAACGGTAGAGTTACTATTAAAAAATAAAATAATAAAAAAAGAACTAGATGGAGTAAAGATACTTGGAAACGGTGAAATAAATAAAAAACTTACAGTTAAAGCTCAAAAATTTAGCAAAACTGCAAAAGAAAAAATCGAAGCTGTAGGCGGAAAGGCTGAGGTGATCTAATTGATAGAGACCCTAAAAAATGCGTGGAAGATACCAGATCTTAAAAAAAGAATACTTTTCACATTAATGATGATAGTAGTATATAGATTAGGATCAGCTATACCGGTTCCTGGCATTAACAGAGAAGTGGTTAGGCAAATGTTTGAAGGTGGAAATGCTGGGTTGCTGGATTTCTTCGACTTAATGTCAGGAGGATCATTTAAGCAATTTACCATATTTGCCCTCAATATATATCCATACATTACAGCATCGATTATCTTGAACTTACTTACAATTGCTATACCAAAATTAGAAGAAATAGCTAAAAGAGAAGACGGTAAGCAAAAAATAGCTCAATACACAAGATATTTAACTGTAATCTTAGCATTAATTCAAGGAACAGCATATGCAGTAGGGTTTTTCAACTCAGCATTAATAAGC
>JAABRS010000229.1 GCA_011390775.1 Clostridia bacterium
GGAATTCCTATGAATAGGTATATAACATATTACATGAAAAACATCGTTGTTGGCATGAGAATTGCAATACTAAGTAGTAGAAACATTAAAAGAGCAAATATCTAGGAGGTGAATTTTACTTATATTTTAATTTTAATTAAAAGGAGAGATGAAACAGATGAGTAAGAACAATTATGTAGCAGAAATTTTTGAAAAACTTCATTCTATGCCGGAAGTAGGGTTTAAAGAATTTAAGACTTCTGAGTTTATAGCGGGAGAACTAAAGAAAATGGGTTATGAAGTAGTAGAAAAAATTGGAGGAACCGGTATTGTTGCAAAACTAGATAGTGGCAAAGAAGGACCTGCTTTTGGACTTAGAGCGGATATGGATGCATTGACATATGAGCTAGATGGGGAAAAAGTATGTTTTCATACATGTGGACATGATGCTAATTCTTCAATGGTTTTAGCAACTGCTAAAGAAATTATTGAAAAAGGAATAAGTAAAGGAAAGTTATTTTTGATTTTTCAACCAGCCGAAGAAGTATTAGGCGGAGCCCAAAGCATAATAGAAAGTGGACATATAGATGAATTAACAGAACTAGTGGGTATACATCTAAGACCTATTCAAGAAACGAAATTAGGTCAAGCTACACCAGCTCTAGTACATGGTGCTAGCTATAGGATGATAGTTAAAATTAAGGGTCTTAATTCCCATGGTGCTAGACCACATTTAGGTGTTAATGCTGTAGATGCTGCTGTTTTAGTAGTAAATGCTATAAATGCAATACATCTTAACCCAATAGTTCCACATTCTATAAAGGTAACAAAATTAAAGGTTGGTGAAACATTTAATATTATTCCTGATAATGCTGAACTTGCAATAGATATGAGAGCTCAATCAAATGAAGTTATGGAAGAAATGATATCAAAAGCAAAAGAAGCTATCACTAATAGTGCTAGAGCAATAGGTGCAGAAGGAGTTGTTGAATTTCTTGGAGGAGTTCCAGCTGCAGAATATAACGATGAATTAGTTGAACTCACAAGGATAGCTATAGAAGAAGAAATAGGAGAATCTAAAGGACCCTTGATTACTCCCGGGGGAGAAGATTTTCATTTTTACACAAAAGAACTAAATATTAAAACCGCCTATGTTGGGTTAGGAGCAGATTTAACTCCAGGATTACATCATAAAGATATGTCCTTTGACAAAAAGGCTCTTGAGATAGGTGTAAAAATATTAAAAAATGTTGTAATTAAAAAATTGAACTAATATATTTATGATAAAATATAAGATGGAGGAAAAAAATGAGTGAAAATCCAAAAAATATAGATAAAAAAGAAACAAAAAGAAAGAAGTTTAGTGTTCCAAATACTTATACATTAATAGTAATGTTTATTATTATAGCAGCTATTTTAACATATATAGTGCCAGCGGGACAGTATAGTATGGTTGAAAATGCAGAGACAGGAAGAAGTGCTATTGATCCTACATCATTTGAATTTGTAGAACAAAACCCTGTAGGTATAAAAGATTTTCTGCTTGCTATTCCTGAAGGAATGAATAGATCAGCTTCAATTATATTTCTAGTTTTTCTTGTTGGAGGTTTTTTTCAAGTAGTTAATGATACAGGAGCAATCGATGCTGCAATAAATGTATCAATAAATAAGTTGCAAAAAAAGGCTCTTTTAGTTATACCAGCAATAATAGTTCTTATGGCTATACTAGGTTCTGTAGGTATTGTTGTAAATGCAGCAATAGCCTTTATACCAATTGGTGTCGCATTAGCAAAGAAATTAAAATTAGACCCTGTTGTAGGAATCGCTGTTATGTATCTTGGAGCTTTTGCAGGATTTACTTCGTCTCCAATGGGTCCATTTAACACTGTATTAGGACAGACTATAGCAGGGATACCACCGTTATCAGGGTTTTTATTTAGAACTATTGTATCTCTGGTAATTATTGCTACGACAATATGGTATACTTTCCGTTATGCTAAGAAACTTCAAGTTAATCAATCAAATAGTGTTCTAGACACTATTGATTGGGGAGATGATGCAGATACTCAAAACAGTGATGTTAAATTTAACTTTTCACATATAATTGTCCTTATAACTTTATTGGCCGGATTTGTTACTTATGCATATGGATCATATAAGTTGGGCTGGGGTCTTAATTATATAAGTGCCATGATGTTAGCTGTTGCATTAGTAAGTGGTCTTGTAACAAAAACGCATCCAGATGACATGGCAAAATCTTTTATAAAAGGTGCTCAAAGAATGGTTTACGGTGCATTAGTTATAGGTTTTGCATCGAGTATAACACTTCTTTTAACACAAGGAGAAGTAATACATTCAATCATCTATTATCTTACAATCCCACTTACAAAAGTAGCACCAGTATTTTCTGCACTAGGAATGTTTGCAGCAAATCTTCTTTTCAACCTTGTTGTTCCTTCGGGTTCAGGTCAGGCAATGATAGTTATGCCACTTATGGCGCCAATGGCTGATGTAGTAAATGTTTCCAGACAAGTCGCGGTTTCAGCATATCAATATGGTGATGGATTCTCTAATATAATTATACCTACCTCTGGAGTATTAATGGCAGTATTGGGAGTAGCTAGAGTACCTTATGAAAAATGGTTAAAGTTTGTTACTCCACTATTTCTTATGTGGACAGGCATTGGAGCGGTATCTATTATAATAGCGGTATTA
>JAABRS010000230.1 GCA_011390775.1 Clostridia bacterium
TTCAAAGTTTCCTGTTGTGAAGTAATATATTCCCAGTGTAAGAAAATTTTGAATTTTTGTTACGTATTTTTCTCCATTTTCTTCTATTATTCTTTTAATATCCATATTGATACTCAGGCTTTCTTTCCAATTGCCTTTATCAAACTGTGCAGATGCATAATGATATCTGCATTCCTGTAGTTTATGTTCTAAATTTTTTTCTTTACAGATTTCTATTGCTTTTTCTATATACTTTAAAGCATTTTCTATGTTATCATATCTGTTGGCTTTAAATTTTTCAATTTGGTTATCTACAGCTTTTATTGTATTCATATTTTTTACCCCCGTAAAAGTATCACCTCAATTATAACCAAATTGTATAATAATTACAAACATAAAATCATAATATTAAGCTTGACTTCTTAATAAAATAGTAAGAAAATTAAAATATGACATCAAATGGAGGTATTATGGAAAATAAAATAGTTAATATGAATAAAGTCACTATAAAACTTGCTCTTCCTTCTATAATGGAAATGTTTTTACAGACTCTATTAGGCATTGCCGATACAGCAATGGTTGGGGTCTTAGGTGGATATGCAATTGCTGCAATAAGTATAACCGACAATCCAATAATGCTTATGATAGCAGTATTTGCAGCTTTAAGTGTAGGTACAACAGCCTTAGTTGCAAGATTTATAGGTGGTAAAAATTATAAAGATGCTGAAAATACAATACTTCAATCACTATTTCTCAGTGTTATAATGGCTGTAGTTTTTACTTCCTTTGGATTACTTTTATCAAAAAATATCGTAAGTTTAATGGGAGCTGAAGCAGAAGTTTTTCCTTATGCTGTAAAATACATGCGAATCGTATTATTAGGTTTACCAGGTTTAATCATTACTTTTATAATGTCCGGAGCTTTAAGAGGTTCTGGAGATACAAGAACCCCTATGCTAGTAAATGGCATATCAAATATATTGAATATCATTGGAAACTTTCTGTTGATTTTTGAAAGCCGTACAATATCCATTTCTTTACCTTTTCTAGAAGATAGTATTCAATTATTTATGCCTGGTGCAGGCTTAGGTGTAACCGGAGCTGCTATAGCCACTACAGCAGGAAGATATCTTGCAACTTTTTTAATTTTAAGAATACTATTTAGTTCTAAGGGAAAATATAATTTAGATTTTGAAGATTTTAAAATTGATAAAGACATAATAAGAAGGATCTTTAAAATTGGTCTACCTGCAGCAGGAGAACAACTTTTATTTAGATCAGCTCAGCTGGCGTTTTTTAGAATAGTTGCTTCTCTTGGAACAGTAATGATAGCTGCTCACAAAATTACTATTACAGCTGAGTCTATCTCATTTATGCCTGGATGGGGATTTGCCCTTGCAGCTACAACCTTAGTAGGACAATATTTAGGAGCTGAGGATAAAAACAATGCTAAAAGAGGAGGATATACTGCAGCTTATATGGCTGTGATTGTAATGTCTGTCCTTGGAATATTGTTTTTCTTTTTCCCTGCATTTTTCATAAGAATATTTACTGATGATGCCGAAATATCACACTACGCAGTTATATGTTTGAGAATAGTCGCAGTTGCTCAACCTTTTTTAGCTATAGCAATGGTATTTGCAGGAGCTTTAAGAGGTGCTGGAGATACAAAGACAGTCCTTATTACTACCGGTCTTACTTCATGGATTATAAGGGTTGGATTAGGATACTTTTTAGCTATAACCTTAGGTTACGGATTAGCAGGTGCCTGGGTTGCAATGGTTTTAGATTTTGGTATTAGAGGTATTGCTTTTATCTTGATATTTAAAAAAGGTAACTGGCAAAACATTGAAGTATAATATTTTTTTATTTATAGGGTATATATACTCTATAGGAGGTAACTCATGAAAACTAAAACATTAAGTTTATTAAATTTTTTTACTTTTGCTTTAGTATTGACTGTTAATGCTTTGGCAAACATATTACCAATAAACGGGATGACTACAGGTGATGTTTCAGATAATTATATCAATTTATTTACGCCGGCAGGCTTTACTTTTTCAATATGGGGTTTAATTTACACCTTGTTAGGTATTTTTGCTATTTATCAAGTTGTTTTAAATTTTAAAAATAATAACCCTAAATTCGTAGAAAAAATTGGATACTGGTTTATAATATCTAACCTTTTAAATTCTCTATGGATTTACACCTGGCATAATCTTATGATATCAATCAACTTAGTTATAATGCTACTGCTTTTAATTTCTCTAATAATGATCTATCTAAGATTAGATATAGGGAATAGTGGAGATGATAAGAAGGTTAAAATACTAGTTCACATACCTTTCAGCATATATTTAGGTTGGATTTCTGTTGCAACTATTGCCAACTTCAGCGCATTTTTCGTTAGTTTTAACTGGAATGGTTTCGGTCTTTCAGAAACTTTCTGGACGGTATTAGTACTAGTAGTTGCAGTTTTACTAGGAATTATTTTTACGATAAGAAATAAAGATATTTTTTATACATTGGTTGTAGTATGGGCTTTTATAGGAATACTTTCTAAAAGACTAGCTGTTGATGTAAGTTATCCTATTATTATTGGTGTTGTATCAGTGGGCATAGGATTATTAGGATTGCTGGTGTTGTACAGTGTATTTAAGAAAAGAGTGTATATAAAATAGGACTTCACAGTCCTATTTTTTTATTAGAATTTTGTTTTTAGATTAGTATAACTTTTTCCACCTGATAACTTG
>JAABRS010000231.1 GCA_011390775.1 Clostridia bacterium
TTATTTGAACAAAGCTTAACGACTTTATAAAGAAAAAAATAAAAGAGCTTGTACAAGCTCTTTTAAGCTTTTAAAATATTCGCTGAATAGATTGACAATGAAATTCAAATATGATATTATCTTATATTGCGTAGGTATAAAAAGTTGGCATAAAAATTGTATGTAAATGCTGAATTAACTGCGCAATTTTTTTACTTAATAATACACGAAGGGGTGAAGAAATGTTGCATCCTGTGAAAATAGGTAATCGAGTACGAATGAGCTACTCGAGAATAGAAGAAGTTTTAGAATTACCCGACTTAATTGAAGTGCAGAAAAATTCTTATGAATGGTTTATAAAAGAAGGATTAAAAGAAGTTTTTGATGACATATCTCCCATTGAGGATTACACTGGAAATTTGATACTAGAATTTGTAGATTACAAATTAAGTGGAGAACCAAAATACGATCAAATGGAGTGTAAAGAAAGAGACGCAACATACGCAGTACCTTTAAAAGTGAAGGTAAGGCTGATAAACAAAGAAACAGGAGAGATAAAAGAACAGGAAGTATTTATGGGTGACTTTCCTCAGATGACTGAGAGAGGTACATTCATAATTAATGGTGCAGAACGAGTTATAGTTAGTCAATTAGTAAGATCACCAAGTGTTTATTACGATGTTGAAAGAGATAAAAGTGGTAAAGAACTTTTTTCAGCAACAGTAATACCTAATAGAGGAGCATGGCTTGAATATGAGACTCGTTCAAATAGTTTAGTTAATGTTAGAATAGATAGAACTAGAAAAATACCAATAACTATTCTCCTAAGAGCTATGGGTTGTGAAACAGATGCAGAAATCATAGAACTATTAGGGGAATCAGAACAGCTATTAAAGACTCTTGAAAAAGATGGAACCAAAAATAAAGATGAAGCTTTAATAGAAATCTATAAAAAACTAAGACCAGGAGAACCACCTACATTAGATAGCGCGACATCGCTTATTAATAATCTTTTCTTTGATCATAAAAGATACGATCTAGCAAGAGTAGGAAGATATAAATTCAACAAAAAACTTAGTATTGAAAACCGAGCTATTGGAAAAGAATCTGTTAATACTATCGTAAATAAAAACACAGGAGAACTTATAGTATCTGAAGGCGAAGTAATAACGAGAGAAAAAGCTTTTCAAATTGAAGCTGCGGGAGTTTTTCATATTGAAGTATATAATAAAGAAAAAGAAATTGTTAAAGTATACAGCAACAAATTCGTTTATCCAGAATTACTATATAAAGGAATTGACTATGAAAAACTTGGATTAAAAGAAAAAGTATACTATCCTGTATTAAAAGAAGTATTAGAGATAGCAACAGATGAAGAAACTTTTGAAGTTAATAAAGAAAAATTAGAAGATGAAATAGAAAAAAATATCAGAAGACTTACACCAAAACACATAATTGCAGATGACATATTGGCATCTATTAGTTACGAATTTTGTTTATTTAAAGGTGTTGGTGATGTTGATGATATTGACCACCTTGGAAATAGAAGAATTAGAGCCGTAGGTGAATTGCTTCAGAACCAAGTAAGAGTAGGACTTTCTAGAATGGAAAGAGTAATAAGAGAAAGAATGACTATCCAAGATGTAGAAGTTGTAACACCTCAGGTTCTTATGAATATAAGACCTGTTGCTGCGGCTATTAAAGAATTTTTTGGAAGCAGTCAGCTTTCTCAATTTATGGATCAAACAAATCCATTGGCAGAGTTAACTCACAAAAGAAGAATGTCAGCATTAGGACCAGGGGGATTGAGCAGGGATAGAGCTGGATTTGAAGTAAGAGACGTTCACCAGACTCATTACGGAAGAATGTGTCCTATAGAAACACCAGAAGGTCCTAATATAGGATTGATAACTTCACTAGCTTCTTTTGCAAGAATCAATGAATATGGATTTTTAGAATCTCCATACAGAAAAGTAGATAAAGATACTGGAGAAGTTACTGAAAATATAGATTATGTAACAGCTGATATAGAAGATGAACATATTATAGCTCAGGCAAATGAGCCTATTGGCGAAGATGGTAGATTTAAAAATAAAAGAGTTGTTGTTAGGGGAGCTAAGGGAGCACCAGAGATTGTAAGCAGAGACAATGTTGATTATATGGATGTTTCTCCAAAACAGCTTATATCAGTAGGGACATCTATGATACCTTTCTTGGAAAATGACGATGCAAACAGAGCACTAATGGGTGCTAATATGCAGCGACAGGCAGTTCCTTTGATGATTACAGATGCACCTATTATAGGTACAGGTATGGAGCACAAAGCTGCTAAGGACTCAGGAGTAGTTATAGTAAATAAACACGATGGAAAAGTAGTATCAGTTCAGGCATCTAATATAACTGTAAAAAGGGATGACAACGGAACATTAGATAGATATTCCTTAATTAAATTCAAAAGATCTAATCAGGGAACATGTTTAAATCAGAAACCTTTAGTAAAAAAAGGAGACCAAGTTAAAAAAGGAGAGATTATTGCTGACGGAGCATCAACTTCTCAAGGAGAGATTGCTTTAGGTAAAAATCTTTTAGTTGGATTTATGACTTGGGAAGGATATAACTTTGAGGATGCTATATTAATCAATGAAAATCTTGTAAAAGATGATAGTTTGACATCTCTTCACATAGAAGAGTATGAGTCAGAAGCAAGAGATACAAAATTAGGTCCTGAGGAAA
>JAABRS010000023.1 GCA_011390775.1 Clostridia bacterium
CGGTTACCATGGTTGGCACGATTGGTGTGTTGAAACCCCAGGTGGTGTTCCTGAAGAAATTCAAAATTTGACAAAGGGTTTTAAATACGGGGATATTGAAGAACTTGAAAATCTTCTCGAAGAAAACAAGGATGATACAGCATGTATTATTATAACACCTGTAGGTCATCCTTTAGCAAAACCCGTTATAACGCCTCCTGAAGGATATCTTGAAAAAGTAAGAACCTTGGCATATGAATACAATGTGGTTCTTATTTTTGATGAAATAAGAACGGGATTTAGAGTTGCTATGGGAGGAGCTCAGGAAAGATACGGAGTAACTCCGGACTTATCTGTATTTGGTAAGGCATTAGCCAATGGCTATCCAATAAGCGCCTGTGTTGGTAAAGAAGAAATTATGAAAGTTATGGAAAAAGATGTTTTCATATCTTCTACATTTTTTCCAAACAGCTTGGAAATGGTAGCAGCACATAAATGTTTAGATATATTAGAACGAGAAAATGTAATGGATGTAATGTGGGAAAGAGGTACCAAATATTTGGAAGATTTAGAAAAAGTTGTCCAAAAACACGAAGCTCCTGTCACAGTATCAGGTATTCCTCCTATGCCTTTTATAACTTTTGATAAGGTAGATGATGATTATAAGGTGAGAAGAAAATTTTTCTATACTGAAACTATCAGAAGAGGTTTGTTTATACAACCTTATCACCATTGGTACATAGCTCATAGACATACTGATGAAGACCTGCAAAGATCTTTAGACATAATTGACGAAGCCTTTACGGAAACTCTGAAGGAGTATCCTGTTAAGAAGTAGATTTTAAGTAATAAACACTCTGAAAAATCAGAGTGTTTATTATATTTCTAAAGATTTTTGATATACTTCATTTCTTCTAGCATTTAGTTTTTTTGTCGTAAGTTTAACAGCTTCTTTTTTTGAATGTCCTTCTTCCAAAAATATTTTAAGCTGCTCTTCTATACTGATTTCTTCTTTTTCTTCGATTATTCCTTCGTAGCCTTTTACAACTATTACAAACTCACCTTTTACAGTACCTTGATTCAGTTTGTCAATGACTTCGGATATGCTTCCTCTTATGTGTTCTTCAAATTTTTTTGTTATTTCTCTAGATATGCTTATTTCTCTGTTATTAAATACTTCTTGTATGTTATTAAGGGTTTTAATAATTCTATGAGGTGCTTCGTAGAAAATTAAAGTTCTTCTTTCTTCTTTAAGTTCTATAAGTCTATCTATTTTTTCTCCGGATTTTCTGGGGAGAAATCCTTCAAACACGAATCTATCAGTATTAAAGCCTGAAGCTACTAGTGCCAGTAAAAATGCACTTCCACCGGATAGTACTTCTACTTCAATGTTTTCTTCTATTGCTTTTTTTATAAGAATTTGTCCTGGGTCCGAGATTCCGGGCATACCTGCATCAGATATCAAGGCGCAATCTTCATCTTTCTTAACTCTCTCTATAATTTCTTCCGACCTACTCATTTCATTGTGTTCGTGATAGCTTATCATACTTGTATTTATCTCAAAATGATTTAAAAGTTTAATACTGTGTCTGGTGTCTTCCGCTGCAATAAAATCAACTTCTTTTAACCTGTTTATTACTCTTAATGTCATATCCTCAAGGTTTCCTAAAGGAGTAGGACAAACATATATTTTTCCCATAATTACCACCTAACTGCTGTATATTTTATTAATCTCTTCTGTATAATTTCCATCTTTATCAAAAACAATTAAAGGTTTTTCAACTATTAAATGAGAATTAGCTGCTTTTACACCCTTTATCAGTACTAAGTTGGGCTCCTCATCCTCTTTGTTTTGAACAAATCTGATTTTCTTAGGTTCTATTTTGTATTTTTTCATATATTGAAATACCTCAACCAGCCTGTTCGGTCTGTATACCATGTAAAACTTTCCTCTGTGTTTCAATAGTTCTGCTGCTGTTTTTATAAAATCTTCTAAATTACCTTCTATTTCATGCCTTGAAAGGGCTTTTTTTCTCTCAGGACTTATTAAATTGCTGGAAGTCTTTATATAGGGAGGGTTTGAAACTACCGTATCAAAGTGGTTTTTTTCCAAATATTTTCTGTAATCTTTTATATTAGTGTTTATTATTTCTATAAATTCTTCAACTTTATTTAATTTAACGGTTCTTTCGGCCATTTCTGCTACTTCTTTTTGTATTTCAATTCCAAATATCTTTTTTACATTATTCTTTCCGTATAAAAGTATGGGTATTATCCCCGTTCCTGTACCTAAATCTACTACTTCCTCACCATCTTTTAGATTGCAGTAGTTTGCTAAAAGTACTGAATCAATTCCAAAACAAAACCAGTTTTTGTTTTGTATTATTTTAAGTCCTCTACATTGAAGATCTTCTATTCTTTCACCGTTTTTTAAATCTATCATAAATTATCACCGTCGTCAGGATCTACAGTATTGATAATTTTAGATTCTTGATAATATATATTTAATTTTTTAATATTTATACTCCATAAATATATTACAAATGGAATGAAAAGTATCATTAAAAATCCATTACCGGACATTAGTATAAAGTTAAATGTACCGTGTAGAAGCATTGGAGCTGTAAGAGATTTTTTGTAGTAAAATCTTTTTTCTACTTCTGTTTTAGAAAATTTAGCTAATGATAGATAATAACCCATAGTTACTGCAAATAGCATATGGGCAGGCACTGATAATACGGCTCGGTAAACTCCTACACTTTCTACATCGGAAAATCTAAATACTACGTATATTATGTTTTCAACGGTTGCAAAGCCTAAGGCTGAAAACACTGCATATACAATACCATCTAATTTTTCATCGAAATGTTTATCATAGTAGGCTACTTTATTAACAACTAGTCTTTTCATAAATTCTTCGGAAAATCCTGCTACTATAAAAGCCTGGTATGCTATTCCTATTATGCCACCAAAAATATTAAATCCAACCAAAAAAGATTCTAGAAAAACCGTTGGTATGGTAATTATAGCTCCTCCTATAAAGGTCTTTACTAGTAGTTTTACCGGTTCTCTATCGTGTTTATCTACTAAATATATGACTACAGCCAGTGCAATTCCTGGAGTAACTGCTGTAAGTATTAAGTTTAAATTCATAGGTCACCTCATTTATAGAAAATATATTTTTACTATGTTATAATTGATTTTGTTAATTAATTCTAATACATATATACATTATACAGGAGGCAGGAATAATGAACAACTCAAAAACAGTAGGTTATTTTTCAATTTTAGCAACTGTATTAATCTGGGGAATATCTTTTATTAGTACAAAAGCATCTTTAGATTACTTCAATCCAATATCTCTAGCATTTTGGAGGTTTTTTCTAGCAGTGATTGCTTTATATATAATTAAAAAAAATAAATATCCAAAAGTTAAAATGGATAAAGAAGATAGGAAAATATTTTTTGCAGGTGGAATTTCCGGTGTCTTTTTATATTTTATGTTTGAAAACTACGGCATGGAATATTTAACTGCATCTACTGCTTCTATACTTATAGCAGTTATTCCGGTATTAACTATGGTTTCGGAAACCATAATTAATAAAGAGAAGATATCAGTGAAGAAGATAATCAGTGTTACCCTATCTGTAATAGGTGTAATTCTTATAGTAGGTTTTGATCCTCAAAGAGATATAACTGATATGCTTATAGGGTCTGCTTTAATACTTTTAGCATCTATTTCCTGGGTTGTATATACTTTTTTATCAAAACCACTATACAAAAAATATACCACTATAACTATTACGTATTATCAAACTCTTATAGGTTTTGTTTTTTTTGGACTACTAATGCCTTTTAACAACTCCAATATTTTTAATTTGCCTCTAGGTATTTACATACATGTAATATATTTAGGTGTTTTAAGTTCGGCTGCAGCATATCTGCTTTTTATTTATGCCTTAGAAACACTAGAAGCCACAGTATGCAATATATTTATAAATCTTATTCCTGTAGTTACCGTAAGTGCTGGAATAATTTTCTTAAATGAAAAAATTACTTTACTTCAAGGTTTAGGTGCAGTAATTATTATTTTTTCCATTTTACTTCTTACATATAAAAAGAAAGAGCCACCTATCAGAGAATTTTAAATAAAATAATTTTAGTAACATTTGTTACGTATTTTATTTTTGATAAATGTTATCATATACCCATAATAAAAAAAGGAGATAGATATTATGGCAAATAAATATTTTACTATGAAGGATACAGTTTACGATGTAACTGAAAAATATAAAGAGGCAAAGGATTTATTAATATCCTTAGGCTTTACAACTATAGAAGACGAAGCTAAAAGAAAAACTATAGCAAAAGCAATAAATTTAGAAACAGCTTTAAAATCAAAAAAGATAAACCCTGAAACTTTTGAGGAAAGATTGATCGATCTTATAGAAAATAATCTTGAAGAGGATGTAACCTCGGGAATTAAGGAAAGTGAAGATAAGGCAGATATAAAAATACTTGGAGTTCTCCCCTGCCCTGTAAAGAATCCTCTCTTAGAGGCTATTAACAAATGGTATGAGAATACGGATGATGATACCGTGATAGATTATGAATTAAAACCTGCTTCTATGGGAGTTGATTGGTTGAAAGAAGATATTCAAAACGGAAAATCTTCTGATGATTTATCGGATATATTTATGTCAGCAGGTTTCGATTTATTTTTTGATAAGGAATTGATGGGTAAGTTTAAAAAACAAAATGTATTCCAAGACTTTACAGGATACAATGAATATAATAAAGATTTTAATAACGATTATATCAATCTTAAAGATCCTGACAATGAATATTCCATGCTTGGTGTTGTCCCGGCGGTGTTTTTAGTGAACAAAGATGAACTAGGAGATAGAAAAATGCCTAAAAGCTGGAAGGATATCTTAGAAGGAGATTTTGAAAACAGCGTAAGTTTACCTATTGGTGACTTCGACTTATTTAATGCTATTCTTTTAAATATTTATAAGAATTACGGAGAAGATGGCGTAAAAAAATTAGGCAAAACCCTTAAAAAAAGCATGCACCCATCAGAAATGGTAAAATCTCATGCTAAACGAACAGGAAAACCAATAGTAACTATAATGCCTTTTTTCTTTACCAGACTTGCTAAAGGCAATAGTCCAATGACTCCAGTATGGCCTGAAGATGGTGCTATTATTAGTCCAATTTTTATGCTTACTAAAAAAAACAAGAAAGACAAGATGCAGCCGGTTGTAGATTTCTTGGCTTCAAAGGAAGTTGGAGAAATACTATCTCACAACGGAAAATTCCCAAGTGTTAATCCTAATGTAGATAATAGAATACCTTCAGAAAACAAATATATGTGGTTGGGTTGGGATTACATCAACAACAATGATATAGGTAGCTTGATAAAAAAATGCGAAGATATTTTTAATGAAAGTGTAAAGGAGTTTTTGAAATGAATCTAATAACCGTCTCAGGTCCTCCCTCCTCCGGAAAGACATCTGTAATTATTAAAACAATAGGTGCGTTAAGAGAAAGAAACCTTGAAGTTGGAGTGGTTAAATTCGACTGTTTGTATACCGATGATGATAAGCTTTACGAAAAAATAAATGTTCCAGTTAAAAAAGGATTATCTGGCTCTCTTTGCCCAGACCACTATTTTGTTAGCAATATTGAAGAGGTTGTTAAATGGGGTACTGAAAAAAAATTGGATGTTTTGATAACTGAAAGTGCCGGTCTATGTAATAGATGTTCTCCATATATTCAAGATGTAAAAGCAGTATGTGTAATTGATAATCTAAGCGGTACAAATACACCTAAAAAAATAGGACCTATGCTTAAATCCGCTGATATAGTTATAATAACAAAGGGAGACATTGTATCTCAAGCCGAAAGAGAAGTTTTTGCATCAAAGGTCCATTCAGTAAACCCTAAAGCAGTAACTATGCATATAAACGGTCTTACAGGTCAGGGAGCTTTTGAGTTGAGTACACTGCTGTACGACGAAGATTCTCATATAGACAGCGTAAAGGGTAAAAAATTAAGATTTTCTATGCCTTCAGCTTTATGTTCATACTGTTTAGGAGAAACTCGAATAGGTGATGACTACCAAATGGGTAATGTAAGAAAAATTGATTTAGGAGATAACAAATGATTAAATACTCAGATGTAAAAAACAAAAATATAGCAGAACTTGAAAATAAATACCCCTTCTTAATATCTTTTTTCGAGAATAATAAACTTGAAGTTGAAGATAAAAAAGATAAAACTATAGAGGAAATTTTAGATAGTTTTACAGAAGAAGAAATAGAAGAATGGACTATTGATATAGAAAAAATTAAAACTGATTTAGAATCTTTTATAAATGAAATGATTGAATTTTTAGGTATCGAAGAAGATGAAAAAGTTCACTCTTTAACAATACTTCCAGGAACTGACAAAGAAGGAAATCCAGAAGGTTTTACCGAACTAAAAATCAATAAAAGCGAGATAATATCTATAGTAGGACCTACAGGTTCAGGAAAAAGCAGACTTCTTGCAGATATAGAGTGGACTGCTAATAAAGATACTCCAACAAAAAGAGCAATTCTTATAAATGATGAAGAACCAGATAAAAAGTGGAGATTTTCGTCTTCAAATAAGCTGGTAGCTCAACTTTCACAAAATATGAATTTTGTAATGGATCTAACTGTAGAAGAATTTATAGAGCTTCATGCAAAAAGCAGAATGATAGAAAATGAGAAAGAAATTATAAATAAAATAATAGAAGGTGCAAATCATTTAGCTGGTGAGAAGTTCGACCTATCTACCCCTATTACCAGTCTAAGTGGAGGTCAATCTAGAGCATTGATGATAGCAGATACTGCTATTCTTAGTACATCTCCTATTGTACTCATAGACGAAATAGAAAATGCAGGAATTGACAAAAAAAGAGCTCTAAACCTTCTTATCAACGAAGAAAAAATTGTAGTAATGGCAACCCACGATCCAAGTTTAGCTTTGATGGGTGATAAGCGAATTGTAATTAAAAATGGGGGTATCCATAAAGTTATTGAAACCAGTGAGGATGAAAGAAAAATTTTAATTAAACTTGAAAAAATAAATCTTATAACAGAAAATTTTAGAACAAATTTAAGAAAAGGTGAAATATTAGAAGATATAGTAGAATTCTAAAAGCTTTATTATAATATGATTCCAAAGTAGATAATCTTTTTGGACAATAAGATTTTCCACTTTGGAATCATTATTTAACAAATTCTATCCTAATGCTACATCTAAAATCATCATTACAGAAAATCCTAATAGTACTCCAATTGTTGTAATATCAGAGAGCATAGAATCTCTTTCTAAGTTACCTTCCGGTATTAATTCTTCAACAACTACATATATCATAGCACCTGCTGCAAAAGAAAGTGCATAGGGAAGCATTGGTCTCATAGTTAATACAGCAAAAGCCCCTAATACTCCTGATAAAGGTTCCACAATTCCTGAAGCCTGACCATAGAAAAATGCTTTTCTACGAGATAGTTTTTCTCTTCTCAGTGGAATTGAAACAGCAGCACCTTCAGGAAAATTTTGTATACCGATCCCTATAGCTAAAGCTATTGCTCCTGTTAGTGTAGCTGATGGAAGACCATAAGCTACAGCACCAAAAGCAACACCTACCGCAAGTCCTTCTGGAATATTATGAAGTGTAATTGCCAGAACTAAAAGGATACTTCTTTGCCAGCGGGTTTTAATCCCTTCTGCTTTAGAGGTATCCATTCCAATGTGCAAGTGAGGTAATAATTTATCAACTCCAAATAAGAAAGCCCCTCCTGATAAAAAACCTAATGAAGCACTTATCCAAGGTATTTGTCCTAAATCTTCTGCCATTTCTATACCCGGGGCAAGTAAAGACCAAAAACTAGCTGCTATCATTACTCCTGCTGCAAAGCCTAGCATACCATTCAATACATAATTATTAATTTCTTTAAAGAAAAAAACCAATGACGCTCCTAAGGCAGTTAAAAACCATGTAAATAGAGTCCCTATTAAGGCTTGAGTTATAGGATTATACTGTCCTATCCATTCTATCATTATATAACCTCCATCAAATTACCTATTCTTATATTACCCGTAAATATAAGAAATATACTTTTTGATAATTCATAAAGTTTATATTTTATTATATATATTTAGATATTTTATCTCCTATTTCATATGTTCCGTAGGATTTTTCGTCTTTTTTAGCAATATCATTACTTCTAATTCCATCCTTTAATGCTTTTTTTACGGCATTTTCAACAGCTTCTCCTTCTTCCATTAAACCGAAAGAATATTTAAGCATCATAGCTGCCGAAAGTATAGTAGCTATAGGATTAGCTTTGTTTTGCCCTGCAATATCCGGTGCAGAACCGTGTACAGGTTCATACATACCCAAGTTTCCCTCTCCTAATGATGCAGAAGGCAGCATTCCTAAAGAACCGGTAATTATGCTTCCTTCATCTGAAAGTATATCACCAAACATATTTCCAGTAAGTATTACGTCAAATTGTTTAGGGTTTACTACAAGTTGCATCGCTCCGTTGTCCACGTACATATGATTTAATTCAATATCTTTATATTCTTCCTTCATGCTTTCTACGGTTTTTCTCCAAAGTCTCGAAGAATCTAAAACATTTGATTTGTCTATGCTAGTTACTTTTTTATTTCTCTTTCCAGCAATTTCGAAGGCTTTTTTTGCTATTCTTTCTACTTCAACTTTAGAGTATTCCATTTTATCCCAAGCATATTCATCAGAGTAACTTCTCTCTCCAAAATATATTCCTCCTGTAAGTTCTCTTACTATTACTATATCCAGACCTCCCTGGACTATTTCGTCCTTTAAAGGACAGGCATCCTTAAGTTCATCATACATTATTACTGGTCTGATATTGGCAAAAAGATCTAGTTCTTTTCTCAATTTAAGAAGAGCTTTTTCAGGCCTTTCTTCTCCTTTTAAATCGTCCCATTTAGGTCCTCCAACAGCACCTAAATAAACAGCATCACTATTTTTGCAGACTTCAAGGGTTTCATAGGGTAGACATTCACCTACTGCATCGATAGCTGCTCCCCCTGCTAAAACTTCATTAAATTCAAATTTAACACTAAACTTTTCTCCAACTTTTTTGAGTACCTTGATTCCTTCATTTATTATTTCGGGACCTATTCCGTCTCCTTTAATTACTGCTATTTTATAAGTCATTATAATCTCCCTGTTCCAATTTGTTTTTTACATATCCTACTAATCCATTGTACTTTATAATACTTTGAATGAACTCTGGAAATTTGTCTGCCTTGTATTCTTCTTTTTTCGTAATGTTTTTTATAATTCCTTTTGTAAAATCAACTTGTATTTCGTCTCCTTGGCTTATCTTTTCCGAAGCTTCTTCAGATTCTAATATAGGAAGTCCTATATTGAAAGAGTTTCTGTAGAATATTCTTGCATAGCTTTTAGCTATAACGCAGGATATTCCCGCACCTTTTATAGCTAAAGGTGCATGCTCTCTAGATGAACCACATCCAAAGTTTTTTCCACCTACTATAATATCTCCCTCACTTATTTTATCGGTGAACTCTTCATCTATATCCTGCATACAGTACATAGCCAATTCTTTAGGATCTGTAGAATTTAAATACCTTGCTGGGATTATTAAATCAGTATCAATATTATCACCAAACTTAAATGCTTTGCCTATTGTATTCATGTTTTCCTCCTTATATCTTATTTGGATTTTGGATTTTCCCGGTAACTGCTGATGCTGCTGCTACAGCAGGACTTGCAAGATACACTTCTGATTCTTTATGACCCATTCTACCTACGAAGTTTCTATTTGTAGTTGTTACTGCCTTTTCTCCTGATGCCAGTATTCCCATATGACCTCCCAGACAAGGGCCGCAGGTTGGGGTGCTTATTACAGCTCCTGCATCTATAAATATTTCAAGTATTCCTTCTTTTATACACTGTTTGTATACTTCTTGGGTAGCAGGAATTATTATAGTTCTTACTCCATCAGCTACTTTTTTCCCTTTTAATATTTGGGCTGCTGCTCTCATATCTTCAATTCTTCCATTTGTACAGGAACCTATCATTACCTGATCTATTTTTATTACTCCAATATCTTCTATGTCTTTTGTGTTTTCCGGTGAGCTAGGAAATGCTACCGTTGGATTTAGTTCATCTAAATTTATAGTAATTTCCTCATCATAAAGAGCATCTTCATCAGCTTCGAAAATCGACCAGTCTTTAATCTTTCTTTCTTCCATGTATTTTATCGTCTTATCATCCACAGGAAAAATACCATTTTTACCGCCAGCTTCAACAGCCATATTTGATATTGAAAATCTATCATCCATGGAAAGATTTTTAATACCTGAGCCTGTGAATTCTATAGATTTATAGGTTGCTCCGTCTACTCCTATTTTTCCTATAAGATGTAGTATTAAATCTTTTCCGCTTACAAAAGGTTTTTTCTTACCAATAACATTTATCTTGATAGCTTCAGGTACTTTTATCCAAGTGGTCCCTAATGCCATTCCCCCGGCCATATCAGTACTTCCAACTCCGGTAGAGAAGGCTCCTAGAGCTCCGTATGTACAGGTGTGGGAATCTGCTCCTATTACTGTATCACCAGAAACCACAAGGCCTTTTTCCGGTAGTAAAGCGTGCTCTATACCCATTTGACCAACGTCGAAAAAGTTTTTTATTTCTTTTTCCTTTGCGAATTCTCTGGATATTTTACACTGCTGAGCAGATTTTATATCCTTATTTGGTGTAAAATGATCAAGGACTATAACAATTTTATTTTTATCAAAAACTTCACTAGCTCCCATTTTGTTAAACTCATTAATAGCTACCGGTGTTGTAATGTCATTACCCAATACTATATCCAAATTCATTTCAACAAATTCTCCTGCTGTTACTATTTCTTTACCACAGTGTGCTGCAATAATTTTTTGTGTCATGGTCATTCCCATTATACTACCTCCAAATTTTTAATGTTTTCTTCGCTATGCATTTTATTTAATGCATTAATATATGCTTTAACACTTGATTCAACAACATCTGTACTTAATCCTCTTCCAACGAAGATTTTTCCATTTTCTCTTAATTTTACCACTGCATCTCCTAATGCATCCTTTCCTTCAGTTACTGAACTTAATGAATAATCCTCTAATTTAAGCTTTGTACCTGCAATTTTCTCAATGGCATTAAAAGCTGCATCTATTGGTCCATCTCCCGTGTCTACAACTTCAATTTTTTCTCCTTCTTTTTCCATTATAACTGCAGCTGTAGAAGTGATGCTATTGCCGCTGTTAATTACAAATCTAATCAACTTATATTTTTCTTCTACTCCTGTACTTTGTCTTGATATAATTGCATCTATGTCTCTATCGAATACTTCTTTTTTCTTGTCCGCGATTTCTTTAAATCTTATAAATGCTGAATTTATTTCTTCTGAATTTAATTTGTATCCCATAGATTCTAATTTATCTTTAAATGCATGTCTACCAGAATGTTTTCCCAGTACTAGCTTGTTTTTATTTAATCCTATAGATTCCGGAGTCATTATTTCATAAGTCTCTTTATTACTTAACACTCCATGCTGATGTATTCCAGATTCGTGAGCAAAGGCATTTGCTCCAACTATAGCTTTATTAGGTTGTACTTTAACCCCCGTGATTCTAGTAAGAAGTTGACTGCTTCTATATAGTTGGGTAGTTTCTATATTCGTTGATGTTTTATAAACATCTTTTCTCGTTTCAAGAGCCATTACAATTTCTTCTAAAGCAGCATTCCCTGCTCTTTCTCCAATACCATTTATGGTACATTCTATTTGAGTTGCTCCAGCTTCAATTGCTGCTATAGAATTAGCAACTCCTAATCCTAAATCATCGTGGCAGTGAACAGATATATCTACATTTTTCAAATCAGGACATTTGCTTTTTATTTCTGTTATAAAGCTATAAAATTCATTAGGTGTAGTGTATCCAACGGTATCCGGAATGTTAATCGTTGTTGCTCCAGCTTTAATTACATTTTTAAATAATTTTGCTAAAAAGTCTGCGCTGCTTCTTGTAGCATCTTCTGCGGAAAATTCTATATCTTCACAGTAACTTTTCGCATATGCAACCATTTCCACAGCCTGTTTAAGAACCTCTTCTTCTGTCATTTTAAGCTTATAAGTCATATGTATAGGTGAGGTAGCTATAAAGGTGTGTATTCTAGGTTTCGCTGCTTCTGAAACTCCCTCCCATGCTTTATCTATGTCTTCTTTTTTTGCTCTGGCTAAACTTGCTACAGTAGAATTTTTAACTGATTTTGCTATTTCTTTTATTGCCTTTAAATCTCCTTCTGAAGCAGCAGCAAATCCTGCTTCTATAACATCTACTTTAAGATTTTCCAGCTGCTTTGCCATCTGCACTTTTTCTTTTAAATTCATTGAACATCCTGGAGATTGTTCTCCATCTCTTAACGTTGTATCAAATATTTTTACTATTCTTTCCATTTTATCCTCCTTGATTTTTAATATAAAAAAACCCGTCTCTAACTATAGTCAGAGACGGGTATATTTATCCCGCGGTACCACTCTGGTTGTAATAAAAAATTACCACCTTATTCAGATTCTATCAAATCCTAGCTTTTTAACGTAAGCTCACGGGTTTTCTTACTATTCTTCTGAAAACCAGCTCTGGAGTGAGTTCGCTTTTACCCTAGTATCAATTTCCACCACCATTGACTCTCTGTAACTTAAGATGTAAAAACTTTTATCTCCGTCATAACTTTTTTAAATTTTCATTTATACTAGCATTTTGTTACATGAGTGTCAATAGTTTTTTAAGTATTTGTAATTATTAGGAATTGTATAAATATAAGTATATTTCTTCAATGCTTTCAATATTAGGGTATCTAAGGGCCAATTCATTAAAATTTCCATCAAAAATAATATTTCTGTCTTTTAGTAAAATTATCTTATCACAAAGGTTTTTCATTTCATTTACATAGTGGCTGGTAAAAATAACGGTTTTCCCTTCTTCGTTAAGTTTTTTAACTAAATCTAATATACTGTTTCTAGTAACAATATCCAATCCTGCAGTAGGTTCATCCATTATCAAGATATCCGGATCATTTAAAAGTGCTGCTCCAATATCAAGTTTTCTTTTCATACCTCCGGAATATTTAGAAACTTTTTTATCCAGTTGATTTTCTAAATCTAAATATCTTCCTATTTCTTTTATTTTTTCTTTTTTACTCCCTTTAACTCCTAATATATCGTAATAAAAGGATAAATTATCAAAGCCTGAAAGATTTTCATATAGTGCATTATTTTGAGGTACATATCCAATTTTTGTTTGGAAATCCTTTTTATCGTAGTAGTCAATTTCACCTTCAGTTACCTTTGATAAACCTGTAAGTAGGGACAAGGTAGTAGATTTACCGATACCGTTTGGTCCTATTATTCCAACCACCTGTCCTTTTTCAATAGAAAAATTTATATTTTCTAAGATACTCTCATTTCTATATTTTTTATATACATTTTTAAATTCAACTAGTAACATTTTTAAACTCCTTATATTCCAAAGATAATAGAATTAAAGCCATAACTAATATCATGACAAATTCTTTAATAATCTTAGCTTTTATGTCTATCTCCGTATTTAGTATGAAACTTGTTATTATATCTTTAATACCTGCTCCAGGCATTATACTACCGCTGAGATTAAAAACAGAAAGAAATTCCAAGTTAAATAATACATTTCCGAATATCCATATTATTAAAATATAATAAGGTATCATAAGATACATGTTTTCAGATTTTTTGAACATTTTTATCAATAAATTTGACAAAAGACCAATTGATAATGAAAATATTAAAATATATAAAACTGTATTAAGGTTAAATATTACCCCCGTAAATATACTTAATACAAGAAGTTGAAGTGTTAAATTTATAGATATTGGGATAACTGACCCAAGTAGATTTCCTATTCCGTAATGTAAAAAATTAACCTTCGATAACATGATTTTCTCTATCATACCCTGTTTTTTTATGTTTGATTCAATATTTTGTATCAAACATAAAATATATGCTAAAAGAAATACTACTCCAATTATATATCTATACATAAGTATATTTGTCCCGGTAACTATGTTAATACTTTCTCTAGATCCTATTTCAGTTTTTATAAAATCGAACTGGTATGAATTTTCCTTCTTTAGTTTTTCATATTGATTTTCATATTCTTCTTTATAGTTATTTTCATCTACTAAATCGTAATTTTTAAGTACATAGTCGATATTTCTATATTTGACCAATTCTCCAAAATAATGCTGTACAAATATGTCTGATAGTGATTTAAAGTAGTAATCATCTTTCGAATATATTAATTCTACTAAATCATTATTTTGACCTCTTTTTATTTTTTTAGAAAAACCTTCTTTTATTATCAACATCCCGGATATATCATTTTTCTCTATTCCTTTTATTCCTTTTTCATAGGATAACTCATAGTGTATTATTCTGTTATCATCTTCAATTCTTTTTTTATAATTTCTAGATATTTCAGTATTATCTTCATCGATTATATTAACACTAATTTCAGAGGTATTATCATCAATTAATGAAGGTGAAATAAAAACTGTAATCAAAACAGGCATTAAAAAAAGTAAAGCCACTAATATTTTATTGCTGTAAAACATTTTGATTTTCCACTTTAACATTTTAAGCATCTAAAGCATCTCCTCTCATAGAAATTAGAAGAAATAATATCGGTACAATAAGAAAAGCTAACAATATATAAATATTAATGTTTCCCGTAATCATGTGTAAAAATTCTACACCAAACCAGTAATTAAATGTAAATTGGGACAATATTTTTAAATTGTAAGGCATTAATACGAGAGGAAAAAGGGTCCCCCCTAACAAATTATTAAAAACTATTATGAGAGTACTTATTAGTATGAAGTTTTCTGGTTTTTTGATAAAGCTGCTTAATAAAAACCAAAGGGAAAACAGAATAAAGGATATAAGATTCAAATATAATATATGTTTAAGTGTTATATCTCCAGTTAAAAAATAATAAATGGGAATAAATATTATTAATATTTGTATGTTGATTAGAATTAAGTAGGATAGTAATTTAATTAATTTTATTTCTCCCCTTTTTAATCCTAGTGTTTGAATTTTTCTATTTAAATGTTTTTCTTTCATAAATTTATATGTAAAATAAAGGCTAACATAGCTCAGTATCAGTATCTCTATCATAACCAAAAAATAAATTCCTGAAGATGTCGTCGGAATATCTTCCAGTTCACTTTTTATGATTCCCATTTTTCTATTGAATACTTCTCCTATCATTATTAGAGAGATATTATTATTAATTTTTTGAGTGTTTTCTTTTAATTCCTCTATCTCTGAAGTAGCATAGTAGGTAGCTGATATGCTTCTTTGTACTTCTTCTATATATAAAGAAAAACTGTCGGCGACAGCATTTAGTGCATAGGAAATCAATACATCATTTTTATTATATATAATTTCAATAGGTGTATTTTTCATGTTTATTAAACTATCAGTAAAATTTTCAGGAATTTTAAAAACTCCGTTTAGTTCTCCTCTTTCAATTTTAGATATGCTATTTTTATCATCTATTTTTTCAAAATTAATTAAGGATGTGATATCTTCGTCCTGCAACAGTTGTTCAATTAAGTAGCTACTTGTAGGTGAATTTTCATTATCAACAAGTCCTAATTTAAAAATAGGCCCTTGAGATACAAAATCTTTAAAAGCAAAGTTAAATAGTACTACCGCAAGTAGCGGTAATACTATAACTATGGTTAAGACTTTTATATTAAGTATGCTGTTTTTTAATTCGAATCCTATTAACTTTAACTTTCTTAGCATTTTTTAATAAACTCCAGCCTCTTCTGCTATTCTCTGAATTAATGGATTAGATCCAACTTCCTGCATTAATTTTCCGTATATTTGCATTAATAGTGCCTGTGTTTCTTGGCTTTCAGGATTGTTTATAAGTTGACT
Organism: Clostridia bacterium; assembly: GCA_011390775.1. Lineage (GTDB taxonomy): Bacteria > Bacillota > Clostridia > Tissierellales > Dethiosulfatibacteraceae > UBA8670. The sequence goes on from JAABRS010000023.1 coordinate 16,053, forward strand.
TAAATTTTGTCCTTCTTCTGATATGTTAGAATAATCTCTAAATTGTACATCTTCATTTATAGAGTTTACTACTGCTTCCATTTTATAATCTATTTTTGTAATATCTACACCGTATTCGTCCTCTGGAATTTCTTCAGGATATAGGTTAAGTTCCATATTCCAATATCTCATCATACCATCTTTATCTATTCCTATTTTATTTATTGTTGTAAAGTACTGGTGTTCTTCTGTTTTTATTTTTTCAAGTTCTACGATTGCATCTTCAATCCCTTGAGAGTAGTTAGTTTCTATTTCTTCAATTGCTTCTTCTATTTCAGCATAAGGATTTTCTATACCTGCAGTTTCATAAAATTCATCACTGTAAAAAGATTTCATAAAATCTACATATACTTCTGCCTTAGCTATTATTAGATTTTTCATGGATTCATCGTCTCTAGCTTCTTTAAGTAGAGGTATAAGAAAATCTACAGCTTGATCATTGTTAAATGTTAGTAGTAATTCCTGACATTCAATTGTATCATCTTCATCTTTGTTTAATACAACATCAAACTTTTCACCCTTTATAAGAATTCCTTCAAGGTTTTCTCTCATTATATTTTCATATTTTTCGAAATCTAAACCTTCAATTCCTTCAACATCTTCTAAAGAATAAAACTCTTTTTGGAATTCCATTGCTTTATCCATTATTTCATTCATATTTAATGATTGTCCTGATAAGCCCTGTTTTTCCATGAATTCGTTGTAATCATCATAACTCAAATAAAAAGCCTTATCATAGATAAAAGGAACATCATACACCATCTTTTCATCATCAACAAACATGTTAAGACTTAGTGATTCCTCTCCTTGATATATTACTCCTAAGTCCATCTGAACGTTAATAGGCTCTAAGGTTTCTTTAATGTTCATTTGAAACTCTACTTCATTGAGTATGTCTTGAAATGATCCAATATTTGGATCCTGACTGTCTATACTTACAGAAAAAGTAACATCTTCGTCCATAGAAGTAATATTCATGCTTTCTTTGTAGTAGTTTTTCATCATATCGAAAGCATCAGCTTCTTGAAAAGGTTCATCTTTTATTAAAAAGTATCCCCCCACTGCTACTGCTGCAACAACAATTACAGCTATTAGTATTTTAATATTTTTACTCATAATATTACGGGTAAAAACCCTACCTCCTTTTATTTCTTATTTAAATTCTATCCCATTATATATTAATAATAAACATAAAGCATTATTTTTTTATAAATATTGTTATATTTTTAACTTAATATTCTTCTTTTTAAAAAATCAAATGCATAGTTTGCTGATCTCTCTCTAATAATATTTCTTCCTCCAGGGTAATTGGTTTCTATAACATAAGTTTGTCCTTTATAATAAATTGCTATATAAACTAACCCTACTGGTTTTTCAGGAGTTCCACCATCTGGCCCAGCTACTCCTGTAACTGCAAGACCTATATCTGTTTCTGCAGCTAATGCTGCTCCTTTTGCCATCTCTTCAGCTGTTTTGCTACTAACAGCGCCATATTTTTCTAAGGTCTCTTCTTTTA
>JAABRS010000232.1 GCA_011390775.1 Clostridia bacterium
TATCTAATACGGCTTTAAATACTGCCTTGGAAGGAGTATATTCTGAAACTACCTTAAGTAAACTTCCTAATATGTGGAAAAGTAAATATTTTAAAAAAATTGGTCTTAACAAATACAGGATTTCAGATGAAATTCGAAGGGAAGTAATATTTAGAAAGTTTAATCTAATGAGCGAAAGTTTCCCCTTTAAGAAAAAATTTCATTTAATTTTTTGTAGAAATGTAATGATATATTTTGATAGAAAAACAAAAAACGAATTAATTAATAAATATTATAATCATACAGTAGATGGCGGTTATTTATTTATCGGACATTCTGAATCAATACCAAGAGATGAAACTAGGTATAAATATGTACTTCCCTCTATATATAGAAAGGTATAGCTATGAAAATTAGACGAAAAATTACAGTCCTTGTAGTGGATGATTCTATGCTTTTTAGAAAAACCATTTCTAAAGGACTAGAAATGGATCCAAGTCTTGAAGTAGTAGGGACCGCAAATAATCCCTACGAAGCAAGAGATAAAATTCTTGAGTTAAAACCGGACGTAATGACTTTAGATGTTGAAATGCCAAGAATGACTGGTATCGAATTTTTAAAAAAATTAATCCCACAATATCCTTTACCTGTAGTAATGATAAGTTCTGCTGATATTAAAGTTTTTGATGCTATAAATGCCGGGGCTGTTGATTTTATAGAAAAACCAAAATTATCTAATAAAAATGAATTAGATTCTTTTTACAAAGAACTTATATTAAAGGTAAAGATTGCCTCTACAGCAAGATTGAAAAATAAAAAACCTCAGGTTAGACGACATCCTGTTAAAAAAGTTTCATCTCCAAATCTTAAAAGTAATAACTACATTATTGCTATTGGAGCTTCAACAGGAGGTACCGAAGCAGTATACAGTATAATTAAATCTTTTACTAAAGATATGCCTCCTATTCTAATTGTGCAGCATATGCCTCCAGTTTTTACTAAAATGTATTCCGAGAGACTAGATAAAAATTGTGCTCTCTCTGTAAAAGAAGCAGAAGACGGCGATGTAATACAGGCTGGTAATGTATATATTGCCAAGGGCGGCTTTCAAATGAAAGTGATATCTAAAGGAACCAGAAAAATATTAACTGTCTATGAAGGAGATAAAGTAAATGGTCACTGTCCATCTGTTGATCCTATGTTTAATACAGTTGCTGATCTTTATGGTCCAACAAGTATCGGGGTTATTTTAACAGGGATGGGTACTGATGGAGCCCGAGGATTGCTTAATATGAAAAAAAGCGGTGCTTTTACAATAGGTCAAGATGAGGAATCATGTATAGTTTACGGAATGCCTAAAGTAGCCTTTAATATTGGTGCTGTAAATGTACAAAAAAATATTTCAGAAATTCCTTCTTTGATAATTGAGCATCTTAATGACTTGAAAGGAAGTAAACGAAGATGAAAATACTAATTGCAGAAGATGATATGATAGGAAGAAAACTTCTGGAAAAATTTTTACAGAGTTATGGAAAATGTGATGTAGCAGTTGATGGTCTTGAAGCATTAGAGAAATTCATAAATTCGTATGAAATAAAAAATCCCTATGACCTAATGTGTTTAGATATAATGATGCCTAAGTTAGATGGTTTAAAAGTCCTCAAAGCTGCTAGGGATTACGAAAAAAAGAATTCTATTGATAAGGAAAATCAAACTAAAATTATAATGACAACAGCATTAAACGATAAAAAAACCGTTGTCCAATCCTATGAATTGGGATGCGATGGTTATGCTTGGAAACCTATAGATTTAGATAAGTTTGAAGAAGTTTTAGAAAAATTAGAATTAATTGAGAAGGAGTGATTATTTGAATCAAGATTTTTATGAATCACTTATAAAAAAGGGACCTTTTGCTTATTGCTATAACAATCTAATCATAAAGGATAATAAGCCTGTAGATTTTGAAATCCTTGAATTCAATGATGCTTTTTTTAAAGAAACAGGAATAAATTTAAAGGATAAAACAACTAATTTAGTCTCTCATTTTCTTCCCAATATAAATAACAATAATAGTAAGTTTTTAAATGAAATTGATGATATGTGTATAAATAATTCTATTGGAGAATTTAAATTTTACTCTGTTGATTTAAACAATTGGTTTAGAGTTTATATTAACGGTATCGACAGAAAACACTTTGTTCTATATTTTAACAATATTACAGAAGATTTGGAAGAACATAATCGTAATAACGAGAAGCTTATAGAAAGAGAAAAAGCTCTACGTATTAGCAACAGCCGCTTAAAAAAAGCAGAACAAGAAAAAATTAAAAACGAAAAAAGAAATATTACAATAATAAATCTATTAAATTATCAGGCAAATTCTATTAAAGAATATCTTGAATACACTATAACAGAGATCCTTCGAATTACTGAAAGCAAATACGGATTTATTATGCTTTATAATGTGAAAAATGATGAAATTACTCATATGTCTTTTTCAAAAGGCTTTGATGATTTAAATAATGATTATAGAAGAACTGAAAACTTAGATAATAAAAATTTAAAGTTTATTAAAAATCTTATCTCAACTTTAAATCCAAGACCATTTAGTACCGGAGAAGATAATTTCATATTTAAAGGATTTAATAATTCTCTATATGTTCCTATTTTTGAAGGTAGGGATGTTTTTTCAATAATTGGACTAGCTGAAAAAAATTTTGATT
>JAABRS010000233.1 GCA_011390775.1 Clostridia bacterium
TGGAATCTGAAATAGCTGGATTTATTCAGGAAGAAATGCTTTCATATGGTGTTGATGTACTTACTAATAAAGCGGTTTCAGACATTGGTAGAAATAGTGTTACTTTAAGAGATGGAAGTAAAATAGATGCGGATATGACTTTGCTGTCAATTGGTGTAAGACCAACTCTTAAACTTGCACAGGATTCAGGTTTGGAAATAGGAGAAGCAGGTGGATTACTTGTTGATTCTACATTGAAAACTAATGATGGTAGTATATATGCAGCTGGTGACATGGTAGAGTTAGAACATAGAGTACACGGAAAAAAAGTTCGTATTCCTCTTGCTGGACCAGCTAATAGACAGGGAAGAATAGCAGCATCAAATGCAATGGGAAAAAGACACGAATATAAAGGTTCAATAGGTACTTCGATAGTTAGAGTATTTGAAGCTGTAGCAGGTACTACAGGGTTATCATTAAAAGCTGCTAGAGATGCAGGGTTTAATGCAGATGCTATAGTAGTGCATAAGGAAAATCATACATCTTACTACCCAGGGGCAGAAATGGTTTCAATACTATTAGTTTATGATAGAGATACTGGAGTAGTACTGGGAGGACAAACCGCTGGTTACGATGGAGCTGATAGAAGACTAGATGTAATTGCAACTGCAGTTGCAGGAGAACTAACAGTTTCTGATCTTGCAGACATAGACTTTGCATATTCACCACCTCTAGGTAACGCTAACGATGGCATGAATATGGCAGCTTATGTAGCTGAAAATAGAATTTCTGGATATTCTCCTACATTGACTGTTTCTGAAATGGATAAATACTTAGAAGAAAAAGAAGCTATATGGATTGACGTAAGAGATGTATTTTCATTTAAGAAATCTCATGTAGAAGGAGCAGTAAATATACCATTAGAGATTCTAAATTCTAAATTAAACTCTCTTCCTAGAGATAAACAGATATTAGTTTACGATCAAACTGGAAAGAAAGGGCATCAAGCACTAAGAACCCTTGTTGGAGCAGGATTTGAGAATGTACTAAATGTAAGTGGAGGATTTTTAAGTCTTGCTGGTTATGTAAGAGCAGTAAATCCTAATAACTTCAAATTAGAATTACCTGATCCAGAACCTAAAAAAATTGGAGAAGAAATAGAAGATAAAGAAAATAGTGATTCAAAAAGTGAAATAAAAAAAGACACAAAAGAACCATTATACGTAGATGTAAGAACTACTGGAGAATTTAAGTATGGTGCTTATCCTGACGCTGTAAATATACCTCTTGATGAAATAGAGGACAATATAGAAGAACTTGGCAGTAAGGATAGAGAAATAATACTTTACTGTACATCAGGTGCTAGAAGTGCGTATGCAGTAAATATACTAAGAGAATATGGATTTACTAACCTAAAAAATGGTGGTAGTGTTACAAGAATGATGGCTAGAGCAAGATAGTTAATATACAAATATAAAATTGAAAGAACTTGCTGGTATAGTTGAGAAAAACTTAAGTGGAACATATAATATTTCAATTCTTGATATAGATAATCCATATGTAGTGATAGGTTAATACTATTATAAAAAGGACAATTCATGAAAGGTCCTATTAAAAAGATCTTTTATGAATTGTCCTTTGATTTTTATAAAAATTAAAATTTCTTATTAATAATTATATGATTTACAAGTCCTGTGACAGCTATTATTATTAAGATTTGCAATAATTGACTTTGGATTGGAGCCTGGCTATTAAATTTTGTTATGTTAATCAATCCTAAAATTAATACTAAATTTACTGTTCCATATAGAAGTATTTTTAATATTTTGGATAACATACTTTTTTTACCAAACATGATATCCTCCTTTCGAATTAGGTTAATTATTTTCTTTACATTTCATTAAGATAAGCATATTATATACATATTACAATAATTTGTCAAAATATTATACATATTATTAATATAGCAATTTAAACAATAATAGTGGTAATATTAAATAACAAATATTTGTGTATAAAATCAGCTTGTCAATTATTATTAATAGTGTTATGCTTATGAATGTTTACATGTATTCAAAAATAAGAAAAGAAATTATTAAATCTAACTAAATTGAAAGGATTGATAATATAATGAATATTTTAAAAAGAGAAATAGTTTCAACTTCAGAGATGATTAAGAATTACAAAACTATCAGGGAAAAAGCAGAAAACTTAGGTAAGATATTTATATTTAAAAACAACAAACCGGATGCTGTATTACTTTCTATTAAAGAATATGAGAGGATTTCAGTATTAGTTGAGAATATGGATAGTCTTAAAGAAGAAAACATTGAAAAGATTATTGATTCTTTACAAATAAATAACGAATAGAAAATGACATATTGCTTTAAAGCATAGTTAAATTAAAAATAAATATAAATATAAAAATAAAAGAATTAGGATATACTTGGTAGTAATTAGGTATATTCTATTTTTTTAATTGTTTATATTAATAATTATACAGATACAAATTTAACAATGTTTATAAGTAGAAAATAATCAAAAAATACATATAATAATAGTATAAAAATATAAAACAATATATATAATAAATATAAATAAAATAATACATATAAAAGTTTGACAAATATTATAAATAAGAGTAAGATGAATTAACATTAAAGAAAAGTATTAATAATACAGAAAGTATTTAAAATAAGATTAGTAATTTCAATTATA
>JAABRS010000234.1 GCA_011390775.1 Clostridia bacterium
TGATAAAACGTGTTTTTGTGATTTATTCAATATAGATCCTTCAAATCCTTCTGGAGATATAGCCACTTGGATAATAGGTGATAGTTTATATTGGAAAAGTATTACTGAAAAAGGAAAAAAATTAACTGAAAAGGTAAAAGATTTATTTGAAGAAGGGGATAGCGACTTGGAAGTCGTTGAAGAACATAATAAATCAATAAAAAGAATTATAAACACACTTCCTCTAAAGGATTTATCCTTAGAAGGTATTAACGAAGAGACCTTAAATGAAAAATTTAACGATAATATATGGTCGGAACTCTATCAAGCTTGTATCGGTTGTGGAACTTGCACATATATATGTCCTACATGTCACTGTTACGATATTTGTGATTTTGATAAAGGCGAAAGTATACAAAGATTTAGATGTTGGGATTCTTGTATGTATTCAGATTTTACAATGATGTCTCATGGTAATAATAGAAAAACACAAATGGAAAGATTTCGTCAGAGATTCATGCATAAGCTTTTTTATTTTCCTGCAAATAATGAAGGGGAATATGCATGTGTAGGATGCGGTAGGTGTTTACAAAAATGTCCTGTATCTATGAATATTGTTAAAGTAATCAAAGCATTAGGAGGTAGTAAGGATGAGTAGTAATAAGAATACGGATGATGTCTTAGTCCCAGAAATAGGTTTGGTTAAAGATATTAGAAGAGATACTCCAGATGTAAAAACTTTTAGAGTTGAAAAAATTGAAGGAGGAAAGAACTTTGATCACCTACCAGGTCAATGTGCTATGCTATCAATACCTGGAATAGGGGAAGCAATGTTTTCAATCACTTCATCTCCAACTGTTAAAGATTACTTAGAATTTAGTATTAAAAAATGCGGTTGTTTAACTGATTGGCTGCATAAAATTGAGAAAGATCAACAGATAACCATAAGAGGTCCTTATGGAAATGGATTTCCAATTAATAATGAATTAAAAGGAGAAGATTTGCTATTTATAGCTGGTGGGATAGGAATCGCACCACTTCGATCTGTTATAAATTACGTTATAGATAATAGAGATGATTATGGAAAGGTAGATATAGTTTATGGAGCTAGAACATCAGAAGATCTAGTTAATCTAAAAGAAATAAAACAGGAATGGTCCAAAAAAGAGAATTTAAATATTCACCTAACAATTGACAAGGAAGAAGAAGATTGGTTAGGTAATGTATCTTTTGTTCCAACCTATGTAAAAGAATTAGAATTTAATAATGATAAAAAAGCATTAGTGTGTGGACCACCGATAATGATTAAATATGTTTTATTAGAACTTGAAAAATTAGGATTTGAAAAAAAACAAATCTTTACAACCCTTGAACTTAAAATGAAATGTGGAGTTGGAAAGTGTGGTAGATGTAATATAGGATCACAATATGTATGTAAAGATGGTCCTGTGTTTAGATATGATGAATTAAAGGAATTACCTGAAGAATACTAAGGGAGGAAAAGGATGGAAAGAAAGATTAATGTATTTATATTTGGGAAAAAATATAAGGTGCCATCAGATCTAACTATAATGAGAGCAATAGAATACTCTGGTTATAAATTAGTGCGTGGTTGTGGATGCCGACATGGATTTTGTGGAGCTTGTGCTACTATTTATCGTATAAAGGGAGATAAGGAGCTAAAAGTTTGTCTTGCATGCCAAACACAGGTAGAAGAAAATATGTTTATAGCAACTTTACCTTTTTTCCCACTAGTAAAACAAGTCTATGATATTGAAAATATTTCTGTGTCTGAGCAAGTTATGATGCAGTTATATCCTGAAATTTACAGCTGTATAGGTTGCAACGCCTGTACAAAAAGTTGTCCACAAGATTTAGATACTATGCAGTATATTGCATATGCTCAAAGGGGAGAACTTGAAAAGTGTGCTGAAATATCTTTTGATTGTGTAATGTGTGGATTATGTTCATCAAGATGTCCTGCAGGCATTTCTCATCCTCAGGTCGCATTATTAGCTAGAAGAATTACAGGAAAATATTTAAGCCCAGAATCAAAGCATTTAATAAAACGAGTTGAAGAAATTGAAAATGGAAAATACGAAGATTTAATTAGCGATATAATTAATAAGCCTATAGAAGAATTAAAGGAATTATATAATTCCAGAGAAATTGAATAATGAGGAGTATGCAATGTTTACAGAAAAAATAAATGAATCAATGAAAAATGTTGAAAAATTTAGGAAACAAAACCTAGATATTCAACCAAAAAGAATGGGTGCTGAAGAAAAGAATAAATTACTAAAAGAAAATCATCCTGATTATAAAGAAAATGAATTTGTTGAATTAATTATAGGACCTAATAAAGGAGAGAAAGTGCCGAGAGAATTAGGTCGCTTGCTGCAAGGTAGAAGTAGAATTGCTAATGTTAAAATAGATCTTGAACAACCAGATTATTGTCTAGACGTACTTATAATTGGAGCTGGAGGAGCTGGAGCAGCGGCAGCATTAGAAGCAAATAATACTGGAGCTAATGTTATGATTGCAACAAAACTTCGAATAGGAGATGCCAATACCATGATGGCAGAAGGAGGAATTCAAGCTGCAGACAAAGAGAAGGATTCTCCTACTACACATTATTTAGATGCATTTGGTGGAGGACACTTTGCTAATAAACCGGAATTATTAAAAAAATTAGTTACTGAAGCTCCAAGCTCT
>JAABRS010000235.1 GCA_011390775.1 Clostridia bacterium
AGGGAGTTCCATAACAAAAGGTGCTACAGCTCCTTTAAATAAAGTGTTTTTTAGTAGTATTCCTGATAAAATAGCTACTGCTATTCCAAGCATGTATATTGTAAATACTACCATTCCGCTATTGTTTGGAAAAAATGCTGCCGCAAACATTACATATATAGGTAATTTTGCTCCACAAGATATAAAAGGTGTTAATAATATAGTTAGTTTTCTATCCTTTTCATTTTCAAGGGTTCTTGTAGCCATAATTCCCGGTACTGAACATCCAGACCCTATAAGCATAGGTATAAATGACTTTCCTGTAAGTCCAAATTTTCTAAAAAATTTATCCATTACAAAGGCTACTCTTGCCATATATCCAGTATCTTCAAGTACTGATATAAAGAAGAATAATATCATGATTTGAGGCACAAATACAAGAACTGAACCTACTCCACCTATAACACCGTCAATCACTAAAGCTTGTATGAATTCTGATGCTCCTAAAGCTATCAGTCCCGAAGAAACTAATCCAGCAAAAAATTCTATTCCACCTTCAACCCATCCAATTGTATAATCTCCAAGGGTTTGAATTGAGAAGTAGTATACTAAAAACATAACTACTAAAAATATTGGTACTGCTAAGAATCTATTGGTTAGTATCCTATCTATTTTATCAGAGTTTGTAAGTTCTTCTCTTTTAGTTTTTTTTACAGCTTTTTTTACTATTGTATTGATAAATGTATATCTTTCATTTGCAATAATACTTTCCATATCATCGTCGTAATTTTCTTCTAAATTTTCTTTTGTTTTTATAATTTTAGCATCTGATTCATTATCAATAGAAAACTTAGATTTGGTATGAGAATCCTGCTCTAGAAGTTTTACTGCAAGCCATCTTTTATTTACTTCTTCTTCGTAAGCTTTGTCTTCAATAAGTTCTTCTATTTTATCAATTTCTTTTTTTATATCTCTGCTGTAGAAGTTATTATCTTTTACTTCAATTTCTTCTAAAGCCATTTCTTCAAGAGTTTTAATCAGGGTTTCTATTCCTTTTCCTTTGTTTGCTGATATTGGAAGAACTCTTGTATTTAATCTCTTTTCTATTTCTTCAATATCGATTTTATCTTTATTTTTTTCTATTACATCCATCATATTTAGAGCAACTAATACGGGAACTCCAAGTTCTAAAACCTGAGTGGTAAGATACAGGTTTCTTTCAATATTTGTTGCATCTACTATGTTGATTATAAGGTCCGGCTTTTCATCCAGTATATAATCTCTTGCTACTATTTCTTCCATAGTATAAGAAGATAGAGAATATATTCCCGGTAAATCTATTAAATTAACTTTACTTTTTGTTTTTTTGATTTTTCCTTCTTTTTTTTCTACAGTAACTCCCGGCCAGTTGCCGACATACTGTGTGCTCCCTGTAAGTTCGTTAAATAGAGTCGTTTTGCCACTATTCGGGTTACCTACTAAGGCTATATTTATTGTTTTCTCTTTTATCCCCACTGACATATTTATATAAACCTCCAAATTTATATTAAATCAAATTTTTATTATTTGATAATTGTTATCAATCTTAGTTAAAAAAAATTATTCTACTAATATTTTTTCTGCTTCTTCTTTTCTAAAAGTCAATTCGTATCCTCTAAGATTTACTTCTATTGGATCTCCTAAAGGGGCTACTTTTCTAACTAAAATTTCCTGACCTTTGGTCACTCCCATATCCATAAGTCTTCTTTTAATAGGCCCTGAACCTGATATTTTTCTAATTATTACTTTTTCTCCTGGTTTGATATCTTTAAGTGTTTTAGACATGCATTCCTCCTATAAAGCTTTTGATAAGGTTTCTTCAGGTAATACCATAATCTTATGAGCCATACCCTGCCCCAAAGCTATTCTAGTTCCTTCTATTGATAGAATTAATCTTCCACCTTCGTTTCTTACTACTTTTACTTTTGATCCTTTGTTCATTCCTAAATCTATAAGTCTTTGATTGAGAGCTTTTCCTCCCATAATATTTTTAACTGTACAAATTTCTCCACTATCACAAAACATTAATGGTTTCATAATTTATACCTCCTAAATTTCTTCTTATTGATAACGATTATCGATATCTTTTATAGATTATCATATTAAATCCCATGTGTCAATGATTTTTTGTGATTAATTAATCATTGACAAATCATGCAAATTGAATATATAGAGGGTTTTAATAAATAAAAATTCTTATACCCAATCAATTTACTTGGGTATGGGGTTTTTTTACTTAAAAAGATCAGTGGATAGATATCTTTCTCCTGTGTCGGGAAGTATCACAATAATATTTTTATCTTTATTTTCTTCTCGTTTTGCTATTTGTGTTGCTGCATAAACTGCTGCTCCGGAAGAAATTCCAACTAATAATCCTTCGTGTTTTGCAAGTTCTCTTGTTGTAAATAATGCTTCTTCATTTTCTACCTGGAATACTTCATCTATTATATCAGTATTTAATACCTTAGGTATAAACCCTGCACCTATCCCCTGAATCTTATGAGGACCCGGTTCTCCTCCTGATAATACATTTGAATTTGATGGCTCTACTCCTACAATTTTTATGTTAGGATTTTTTTCTTTTAGTTTCTCCCCGCTACCTGTAATTGTGCCTCCTGTACCTATTCCGGCAACAAAAATATCAATTTTTCCTTCTGTA
>JAABRS010000236.1 GCA_011390775.1 Clostridia bacterium
ACTAAATATTTGCACCATGCAAATATTTAGTCACTATCCCTTTTGTTCTTGTATTGATGCAATTGCAAGGTGAATATTCAATTTTCGTCTATATCAAAATAAAAATCATAGTATACTGACAAAATATTGGCATAATTTAATAACAATATAAGCTTTACAACATTATCCTGGATAAAAGTTAATAATATAAATAATATAGATAAATAAAAATATATAATTAACCAATATAGACATATAGATAATATAAAAAATTGGAATGACTATTGCAATAATAGAAACTAGAGCTTTTTGCATAGAGGTAAATAGAGATAGGAGGTAACAGTATGAAAGAATATAATATATATACATAGGAGGAATCATGGATAATAAATTAAAGAAAGTAAAGGAACCAACTTTAGCACTAGCCTTAATACCTTTCATAAGTATGATAGCATTTTTAACAATAGGCATTATATTTCTTGGAATAGATCCTCAAATTCCGTTAGTAGGTGGAACTATCATCGCTAGCATTATAGGTATTAAATTAGGACATTCTTGGGAATCTTTAGAAAAAGCAATTATTTCATCAATTGGCTCTGTTATGCAAGCTTGCTTGATACTACTTATTATAGGAAGTTTAATAGGTATTTGGGTTGCAGGAGGAATTGTACCTGGAATGATTTACTATGGATTACAAATATTCACACCAAAATTTTTTCTTATAATTGTTGTAATTCTATGCTCTATAGTATCTCTATCAACTGGCAGTTCTTGGAGTACTGCTGGAACGATTGGTGTAGCTGCTATGGGAGTAGGTGCTGGATTAGGTATACCACCAGCTATGACAGCAGGAGCAATAATAAGTGGAGCAATTTTTGGAGATAAAATGTCTCCACTATCAGATAGTACAAACTTAGCATCAGGAATAGCCGGGGCAGATTTGTTTGATCATATACGTCATATGGTTTATACAACTGGTCCTGCTTACATTCTAACTTTAATAATATTTTTCTTTCTAGGAATGAGCTATCAGAGTGGTCAGGTGGACACAGTAGTTATTAATGATGTTTTACAGACATTAAATGCTAATTTCTATATCAGTCCGTTACTGCTCATAGCACCAGCTTTTGTAATTTTAATGGTGTTATTTAAAATTCCAGCAATACCAGGAATGATTGGTGGAACTTTTGTAGGAATTATGTTTGGATTTGTACAAGGTTTGAGCATAAAAGAAGTATTAGTATCACTACATTATGGATTTGAAATAACTACTCAAAATGAACTAGTAAATACATTACTTAACAGAGGTGGTTTAGATTCTATGCTCTGGGCAATATCATTAGTACTTTGTGCCCTATCATTTGGTGGAGTTATAGAAAAAACAGGAAGTTTAGAAAAAATTATTTCTGTTATTACTGATAAGTTTAAATCTAGAGGCTCGATTGTACTTTCCAGCATACTAATGTGCATAGGTATGAATGCTATGGCAGCGGATCAATATATAGCTATCGTGGTACCTGGAAAAATGTATAAACCAATATATAAAAGATTAAAATTAAAACCTAAAAATTTATCTAGAGTTTTAGAGGATGCAGGTACAGTTACATCGCCTTTAATCCCGTGGACTACATGTGGTGCATTTTATGCTGCAACACTTGGAGTAGATGCATTTTCATATGCACCATATACTTTTCTAGCACTGTTTACTCCTTTAATCTCTATATTTTATGGATTTACAGGAATTACAATGGAAGAATATGATGAAAATGAAATTAGTAAGGAAAAAGAAGTGCAGCTAAATGCTTAAACTTACTAATTGATAAACCTATACTCTATATAAATTGATGACCATATGCAATAAGTTGATTATTATAAAAAAAAACATTCTACAAGGAGGTAATCATGGAAAAAGACAGAATTTTTGATTTAGCAAGAGATTCTATTATTGAACTAGATGAAAGTAAAGCTATGGAATCATTTAATATAGCTAAGGAAGCAGATATTGATTTGCTGGAATTATTAAGTAAAGGATACAGCAGAGGGATAAGAGAAATGGGAGAAAAATATGCAAGTGGAGAAGTTTTTGTACCCGAATTATTAATATCAGCTAATGTAATGAAAAAAGTAACTGCCGAAATAGAATCTACATTAAATATAGACAGTACATCATCAAAAGGAAAGATTGTAATAGGAACTGTTCAAGGAGATGTTCACGATATTGGCAAAGGAATTGTATGCTCCTTATTAAAAAGCAATGGTATAGAAGTATTTGATATAGGAAGAGAAGTGCCAGCTCAAAAATTTATTGACAAGGCTGAAGAAGTAGGGGCAGATTACATAGGAAGTAGTGCTTTACTAACGACCACAATGACAGTTCAAAAAGAAATAGAAAAACTGTTAAATGAACAAGGATTGAGAGATAAATACAAGACTTTAGTTGGTGGTGCTCCTGTTACAACAAGATGGGCTGATAAAATTGGAGCTGATGCTTATTGTGAGGACGCAACAGAGGCGGTTAATATACTTTTAAATTGGGCCGAAGAAAATTAAGTTAGGAGTGATAAATATGAATGAACCAAAGAAATATCAAACTCGTATGGGAGACGGTTTTCTTACTTACATGACAAAAGAAGAAATAAAAAATGATATCATCGAA
>JAABRS010000237.1 GCA_011390775.1 Clostridia bacterium
AAATTTCAGCAAGGTAATTACCTTCTAATCCTATTAAGATTGCTCCTATGGTTCCTATAAGTGGTATTAAAACTGTTTTGTACATAACAGAAAAGAATAATGGCAAATCTATTTTTTTCTTGTTTTCTAGGACAAACATTGAGCCTATTCCTATTAGGGCTAAAGGTGTAGCTAATCCCTGTATAAGATTAAATGTCCCTTGAATAAAAATAGGTAGTGGTAATTTGATTAACGACCAAAACAATCCCAAAACTATACCTATAATTAATGGATTAGTTGCAATATTTTTAATTATATCTTTAAAGTTAATGTTTTTATTATTTGGATTATTAACGGTTAAAATAGTTACAGCTAGAATATTATTTAAAGGCACTAAAAAAACAGCCAATAAAGTCATAGGAAAAACCACACTATCTCCACTAAGACTTAGTAAAATTGGATATCCAATTATCACAAAATTACTTCTAAAGGCTCCTTGTATAAAAGCTCCTCTTGTTTTTAAATCTTCTATTGTATATTTTGATATTTTATTAATAATTAAAAATGCTACTAATACAACCCCAATTCCGTAAATAAGAAATTTAACCAGATTTTCATCTAAAACTAAATTAACTTCTGAGCTAGCTGTTTTATTGAACAGTAAAATAGGTAGTGCAATTTTAAAAATTATAGATGATGTTTTCCCAATAAATACATCATCTATATAATTAAACTTTTTTAAAAAATAGCCTAAACCTATAGTCAATATAACCGGCATCATAACATTGAAACTTAATACAAAATACTGCATTGTATCCTCCAATTAAGGTTAGAATAAAGATTGACCTTGTGCATTAAGCTCTTCTTCTCTTTTTTGTAAAGCTTTTACCACAATCATTACAAGTTCACTAAATTCTATGCCAAGTTCTTCTGCTCCTCTTTGCATTTCATCTCTATCTACAGCTTTTGCAAAAGCTTTATCTTTTACTTTCTTTTTTACCGACTTATATTTCATTCCTTCAAGCTTAGTAGGTCTAACTAATGCAACTGCAATAATAAAAGATGCCAGTTGATCAACCGCATATAAGGATTTTGCCATATTGGTATCTCTAGGGGTATTGGTAAAGTCTCCGTGTCCTTTAACAGCATCTATAAAATATTCTGGATAACCCGCTTCTTCCAATATTTTAGGTCCATGTTCAAGGTGCTCTTCTTGAGGGTATTTTTGAAAATCGATGTCGTGAAGTAATCCGCATACTCCCCATTCTTCAGGATCTTCACCGAAATGTTCGGCACATCCCCTCATTGCTCCTTCTACTGCTAGACAGTGTTTTATTAAGCTATCTGAATCTATCCATTTGTTAAATAGTTCTAACGCATCTTTTCTCTTTATATCCATGTACAATCCTCCTAATTACTTTTCTTTATATTATAATATATAATTTATGTAACATTTAGTCAAATAAGATATTTTGAAAATAAAAAAAGTACCCTGGAATTATGGTACTTTTTACTGCTTTAATTTATAGTCTAACTATAATGATATATAGTCTTAACTATCTATAAAGTAATCTTTTTAATTTTTTTCTAAATAACTCTCATATGTAATAATATGAATTATTTAATAATTCTATATGGAGATTCATAGTGCTCTGTTATTTCATCAATAGATTGTTCTAAATCTCCTTCTTTTAAAACTTCAACAAATTTCATATGCTTCTTATGTATTCTATTTAAAATATTAGGATCCTTGTTTAATACTGTTAGATACATAGCATAATAGTTTGTTTTCATACTGTCCCAAAGTTGGAAGAGTTTGTCATTGTCAGCGTTTAAAACTATTTGTTTGTGTATTTCATAATCACTTTCAATTATATTCTCAATATCCTTTTCTTCGATATATTTTTCAATCTCTTTAGCCTTATCTTCCATCTTTTGTATTATTTCATTTTTTAATATACCATTGGTTAGATTAATCGCTAGCTTTTCTAAACTACTTAAAATAAGATAAATTTCTTTCAACTCTTTTTTGCTTAAAACTTTTACTACACAGCCTATATTCTTTTTATACTCTAATAGTCCTTGATCTTCTAAAAGTCTTACAGCCTCTCTAACGGGTCCCCTGCTTATATCGTATTTTTTTGCAATATCTAGTTCAACAACTCTATCTCCTGGTTTTAGATCGTTGGTAATAATTCTCGTTCTAAGATATTCAATAATTTCTTCTTTTAAAGTTTTTCCATCTTTTCTTTCTCTATTCACTTTTCCACCTTCTTTTTTTAGTATTGATTTTTTTTTTTTGCAGTGTTATAGTAAGCTAACAAATCATTAATAACAATTATATATTATAAATGACAATTTTTCAATAACTAACTTGAAGGAGGTCCAGCAATGGATAAAGTTTTAGAAAGATTCATTAAATATGCTAAAATCGATACTCAATCTGACGATGAGTCTAAATCTAACCCGAGCACTGAAAAACAGTTTGATCTTGGTAAAGTTTTAGAAGAAGAATTAAAGGAAATAGGCTTTGATAATGTTAAGTTGGATGAAAACTGCAATCTGTGGGCAGAAATTAAGTCGAACACAGATAAAAACATACCGACCATAGGGTTTATAGCTCACATGGATACGGTTGCAGAAGT
>JAABRS010000238.1 GCA_011390775.1 Clostridia bacterium
GTGATTCAATGAAAAAGTTTGACCAAGCTCTTGAAAAAAAACCGTACATTTTTTTAGATCAAATAATATATAGATTTACAAACCACAACATCATAGGTTCTGCAGCTGAACTTGCTTATTTTTTAGTTCTTTCTATTTTTCCTTTTTTGATAGCTCTTTTAAATATTATAACCTATACTTCCTTTGGGAAAAATGATTTTACACTAGATATAATAAGATATGTTCCTGAAGATATACAAAAAATAATAGAAGCCTTTGTAAATGATTTAAATTTTGGAAGCAGCGAAGGTTTGCTTTCAATAGCAGTAATCGGTGGTATCTTGGCTGCATCTACAGGTTTTCGAGCAATTATAAGGGCCTTGAATAGAGCTCATGAATATACCGAAAGTAGGGGTTTTTTCAAAAAAATCGGATTAAGCATTTTTTTTACTGTTATTCTTCTTCTAATGATAACACTAGTTTTTATTAGCCTGGTCTTTAGCGAATTAATAGGTAAGTTTATTTTTCAATTATTCAATATAGAAGTTTTTTTCCTTATGACATGGAAGTATTTAAGATTTATTTTTTCGTTTTTAATAATGATTTTAATCTTTGCTCTTATATATAAATACAGTCCCAACATCAAAAAAAAAGATTCAATATCTTTAAAATCAACATTTCCAGGAGCTATTTTTTCATCTCTAAGTTGGATAACTTTATCCTTAATATTTTCATATTACGTATCCAATTTCGGTAGATATTCAGTCACCTACGGAAGTTTAGGTGGAGTTATTATTTTACTGGTTTGGCTGTTTATAAGTAGTGTCGTTATTATTTTAGGTGGGGAAATAAATGCAACATTAAAGGATTTAAAACATAGAAATTTCAAAATTAATCCAGATAAAAGTTTTGTTTTAACCACTATGAATATGTCAAAAGAAAAAAACGGGGATAATTAATATTATATTTAAAGAATGTTAATTTTTTGTTTAAATTATTCGTTATTGGGTATATTTATACTATAGTCAAAGGAGGTAATTTTATGGAAAATTTAACCATGATACTTAACGATGTTATTGCTTACATACCAAATATTATAAAAGCTGTTATCTTATTAGTTATAGCTTTTATAATCGCAAAAATAGGGGAGAAACTTTCCCTTAAAATTATGGAGAAAACAAAATTAGACGAGCGGTTATCCAAAAAAGAAGAGGTGGATCCTGATAATAAAGGTAAAGAAAAAATAGAAACAATATCAAAGGTCGTATATTACTTTATATTAATCTTATTTTTACCAAGTATCCTAGATGCTCTAGATATGAGATCAGTATCAGGACCAATTACTAATATGATGACTAATTTTTTAGGCTTTATTCCTAATCTGATTGGAGCTATACTGATATTAGTAATAGGTTATTTTGTAGCAAAGTTATTAAAAGATTTTACAAAATCATTATTAATGACCATAAACTTAGACAATTATTATAACAAGATCAATCCGGACTATCAAAGAGAATCCCGCAAGGTCAATCCTGATAATAGCATAGAACAAGAAGGAGACTACATAACAGAAAATAAGGAAACCTTGTCCAATGTTTTAGCCAATATAGTTTTTGTTATTGTTTTAATTCCTGTTATAACTATGGCATTGGAAACTTTAGGAGTTGAAACCTTAACAGAACCAATCACTTTAATATTAAACAAAGTTTTAGAAATGATTCCTAATATATTCGTTGCAGTTTTATTGATAGTAGTAGGATACTATATTGCTAAGTTTGTAGGAAATTTATTAACTTCATTTTTAAAGAGTACCGGTGTAGAAAAAGTCTATACTTGGATGGAAGAAAAAACTGATAGCCACATTCCTAAATTCAGCTTATCCGATATCATTGGAAAGACAGTTAGTGTGTTAATCATGTTGTTTATCACAGTAGAAGCTTTAAGCATATTAGAACTTCAAGTATTAAATACTATAGGCTCTGCTATTATTGCATATATACCACTATTAGTAAGTGGGATGATAATACTATCCTTAGGTATATTCTTCGGATTCTTCGTAGAAGGTTTATTGAAAAAATATACCAGTAGCGCTTTTACAGCAGCTATAGCAAAATACATGATAATAATATTCGCAATATTTATGACCCTTGAACAAATCAAGTTTGCTTCTTCTATTGTTAATATAGCATTCTTATTAATACTAGGAGGATTATCAGTAGCTTTTGCTTTATCCTTTGGATTAGGCGGAAGAGAATTTGCTAAAAATCAGTTGAAAAAATTTGAAGATAAAACTGAAGAAGTAGCAGAAGAAATTGCTGAAAATAAAAAAGATAATGATTCTACAACAAAAGATGAATTTTAAAACAAATAACTACAATTAAATTAACTTTTGATTTAAAAAATGAGGATGTGAAAATCACATCCTCATTTTATTTTCTTTTTAAGTTCCATAATGTGTTTTATATGGAGTAATTAAGATACTGGTTTTAATCGCTCTCTTAAATATTCTAAATTATGCTTCTTCGAAAAGAAATATAAATACACTAGATATAATAAGCTTTGTACCTGAATAAATACAGCCTCAGCATAAAAAATAAAGATTTCAAGATTAATCCAGATAAAAGTTTTGTTTTAACCACTATG
>JAABRS010000239.1 GCA_011390775.1 Clostridia bacterium
TCCGGGTTAAGGGTTTGAAAAGACCGTATCACAGAATTTGCCTGCAAAACAGCCTTTTCCCCGGATGTGTCAGGGAGCGCTTCGCGCACCCTGACCTGCGAAAGAGACCTCTTTCGCAGGTCAGGGTGTCCTGTCGGTTTGGGACTCCCTG
Source organism: Clostridia bacterium (assembly GCA_011390775.1). Lineage (GTDB taxonomy): Bacteria > Bacillota > Clostridia > Tissierellales > Dethiosulfatibacteraceae > UBA8670. Next base: position 152 of record JAABRS010000239.1, read on the forward strand.
ACTGAAACCTTAAGTAAAAAGGATACCCCTTTTAAAATTTAAGGGCCATTCCCGCACCGATTTTATAGAGATCATCTCCCTTGTAGTTGTCCGCCGCCGCCAGATGATCGGCCGCATCTCCGGCCACCAGATAGGCGGCATCGCATTTGAGCTGCACGTATTTGTTTAGCTTGTAAGTATACCACAGGTCAAACTCAACTCCCAGGTCCTTGTCCTTTGCGCCGGGCTTAAATTCTAAATCTTCTGCGGTGGTAAGATACCGGACCGCCATGCGCACATGATTTTTGTCCGTGATCTGATACGCGCCCTGAACGGCATAGTTCACCAGGCCCTTGTCCATGATGTACGGCGCGTCGGAAATGGTGCGGTCGCAGTCTGCCAGGATGGTGTCCTTAAAGAAAACAGCCCCGACTTTTACATCCACGTCAATGGAATCAAAGTTATTGGCATCCGTGTCCGTGGCGTCGTCATCGCCGCTCACATAGAGCACATTGCCGGAAAGCGTGAATTTGTCATTTACTTTTACGCCCACGGTCACGTCCGCCAGCCATGCGGACCGGTCGATATCGTCGATGGCGGCATTTTCAAAATCAATTTCTCCGCCCTGGTAGATCGCATCAAAGCTGGCAAAAAAAGCATCCCGCCCGAATTTTCCGTTTACGCCCGTCCAGTAAATATTGCTGTCATAGAGGTCATCGGCGGCGGTTTCATTATCTTTCAGGTTCGCGTAAATACCAAAAAAGCCCATTGCCGCCGTGTCTGTAAGCTGGTTGTCCAGCTTCAGGACGATGTAATCATCATCTCCCGTGCCGGTGGAATCGTCGTCATCGCCCCGATACCAGCCGGTCATGGTCTTCCAGTTGGCCATCTGATAATGATAGGTCAGACCGGCCGCGGTTTCACTCCACACCCAGTCGTTGATCCTGGTGGGCTGCAGCCCGGCCCGGAGATTTCCGCCGATGCCGGGCACGACAACTTCCGCATACGCGAACCGGGTTTCCTGGGTCACCCCGTCGCCGGACAAACCGAATTTGTTTTTGGTGTCACCCCAGTTATAGGTGCCCACTTCCAGGCCGTATACCACTTTGGCCAGGCTGTCGTCGGTTTTGCCTTCAAACCGGAGCCGGGCCTTTGTCAGCCCGAAAATGGAGGAATCGTTCTCTCCCAGCACCTCATACATGGTATCTTTCATGCCCTTGTCATTGAGCATGCCGTCGTAGCTGAAAAAATCCGTGGACCCGCTTTTCTGTGAATGGGGCAGGCTGGCATCATTGTCCGTGCCGCCGAACACCTGCCACATGCCGCCGTGAAATTCCGTTTCAAAGGCAGTCGCCGGACCGGCCATGGCAAGTGTACAAACTGCGATTAAAATTAATTTAATGTTTTTTTTCACTGGTGGTTCTCCTTTTCAATTTTTAATCCCATTGTAATATTTCCGAATCATAAATTGCCTCGATCTTTTTTTTATGCTTCAGTTCTTCCGTTGCCAGATGGCCAAACACATTTGATATCTTTTCACTGGCGCAGCGGCCCTGCCAGGCACTGTAAAACAGATACGCCTTTTCTTCTTTCTTCATGGCCATGACCAGGGCTTCCTGATAGGTGATCTCCGGCGTGAATTGAACGTCTACCATAAACTCAGTTAAATGATAATCCGCCACATCGGACGGCGCGAGTGTATCGGCGCCAGTCAGCCGGGTTTCCTGTAACAGTTTTAAATGCGCGGCTTCTTCGGCCGCCAGTTCCTTGAAAAAAGCCCGGACCCCGGGATTGATTGCCCGCTCCATGCAGGAAAGATAAAAATTCCGGGCCTTTTTCTCCTGGTCCATGGCAAATGAAATGGCATTTTTTAAAGACCGGCAGATCTTTGATTTCATACGGAACCTCCGTTTGGGGGCGGTTTGACATTTTTTACCGCCATTGCGTTCTGGATCGGCTGGGTATTTTTGGCCGGCCCTACGCTCTGAATGCGGTCTGAAAGCAGTTTGGCACACGTGGGGCAATATTGATGATGTCCTTTCACATGGGGATGCCCATCTGTTGTTTTTTCCACTCTGGACAAAAATTTCCGGGTGGCGAACAGGTTTCCGCAGGCTTCGCAGCGCACCAGGGGATTGTGTCCGATAATTTCATCCCGGATGGTAATGGTGCGAAAAAACCCTTCGTCTCTCATTTTGATAACACCGGTGGGACAGATATTGACACAGGTGCCGCATCCGATGCACCGGCCGCCTTCCGCGGGAACCACTTTTTCAATACCGTCGACTTTCTTCATGGCCAGTGCTCCGGCACCGACAATTTCCCTGCACAGTCGGGTGCAGAGGCGGCAGCGGATACATTCATCCGGGGCCGGACCCAGGTCTATGTTGTATTCTTCGGCCAGGCTGCGGATGACCGCGGATTCCGGCGCATACTGGACCAGACGGTTAAATGCCCGCACCCTGGCATCATA
>JAABRS010000240.1 GCA_011390775.1 Clostridia bacterium
CTTTTCCCTTTACAGCAAATCTATCATATGCTTTTGGTACAGGAATCGAGAAAATTTCTTGAAAAGCATAGCCTCTATTGTGATCTGCTCCAGTGTAGCTTGTAGCATAATTTAGCCCGTGAGCTTTTGCTCCTCTCGGATCATATGCTGGAAGTTCTAAACCTTTTATATTCATAGCGAATTTTTCACTACCCTGACCTATTTTTTCAGCTAAAACTTTGGTACCGTCAGCCATCATTTCTCCCAGTCCTTCTTTTCTATAAGCTATCTCTGTGATTAGATCAACCATCAACTCGTGATTACCAAAGTTTAATTCTCTTCCGCCTGTATCTTCTTTTGTTAACAGACCTTTTTCATAAAGTTCCATAGCAAAGGCTATGGTAACTCCTGTAGACATCGTATCTAGTCCAAGCTCATCACATATATAGTCTGCTGCTATTACACTGTCTATATTTTCTACTCCTGTTACACCACCAAAACTGTAGTATGTTTCGTATTCAGTATCTGATAGCTTACCTATATACTTTGTGTTGCCCTGAGCCAGTTTAAGCTGTGCACATCCAACTGGACATCCGTAGCATGGTTCTTTTGCTATTTGACGTGATTTAGTTTTTTCTGCTCCTAAGGATTTAGTATAATCTTTTACTCCGGTAGTTTTGTAGTTTTCAGACGGAAAAATACCAAGAGCGTTTATTGAATCAACTATCATAGGTGTACCTAATTTTGAAAATCCAGAATATAATACAGGACTATCTTTCATGGCACTAAGCATTTCTTTTCTTGCTTTCTCAAATGCTTCCTCATGGGCAATTTTCACTTCATTTGTTCCTCTTATTGATATTGCTTTAAGGTTTTTAGAGCCCATTACAGCTCCCACACCTTTTCTACCGAAAGCTCTTTTTTCGTTTATGATGCACGCCATCTTCGAAAGATTTTCTCCTGCTGGACCTATACATGCAATACGGGCATTTTGTTCATCTAGTTCGTGTTTTAAATATCTTTGAGTATCTAGGGTATTCATACCCCACATTTTTTTAGCACTTTTGATTCTTACTATATCATCCTTGATGTAAATATAAGATGGCTCTTCTGCTTTTCCTTCCACAATAAGCATATCGTATCCTGCAAATTTTAGTTCTACAGGAAAATATCCTCCTGATAATGCCATACCTACTGCTCCTGTAAGTGGTGATTTTGTTACTACAGACATTCTACTAGCACATGGTGCATTTGTTCCGCTTAATGGTCCTGAAGCAAAAAACATTTTATTATCTTCACCTAATGGGTCTATTTTGGGATCCACCTCATCTAATAAATACTTGAGTCCGAATCCTGTTCCACCGATAAATTTCTTAGCCGTTTCTTCATTAAGCTCTTCTTTGGTGATTTCTTGAGTTGTTAGGTTTACTCTTAAAATTTTTCCTGTGTAACCGCCTTTTAACATGAAATACCTCCTTGATTTATTTGAATTATATAATATTTAAAAAGGGACATATATCAATAAGAAATGATATATGTCCCTTTGCTTAGCGGCGGGCATTAAAATTACTTTTAATACCTTTTCGTTCAATAAAGCCTTTCAGGCTTTTATGAATCGGGACCGTTATTTAGTTTTCCCGAAATACATAACTTTTAACTTGTTTAATTCATTATTAAATTCTATTTTACTTATAGTATTATATCATTAAGATTTTATACTTTCAAGATAGTTAAATTGTTAGCAAAGATCCTTCAGTAGTAATCTTATTCTGAGAGTTTCAGGATGACTATAACCATGGCTGAACTATTGTTGAACCACTGCTGTGCTATTTTTTAACTACTGTTAATCTATCGTCTATAATTCCTCTTTAATTACTTCTCCTAGTATTTTAATTCCTTTTTTTATGTCTTCTTCCTTCATATTTGAAAAGTTTAGTCTTATAGTATTTTCCTGTCTGTTGTTTGGATAAAATGCTCCACCTGGAACGTATCCTACGTTTTTATCTACGGACTTTTTAAGCATATCTTTTGTGTTCATACTTTCCGGCAATTCAAGCCATAGGAATAATCCCCCTTCAGGATGGGTTACTTCAACTTCTTTAGGAAAATATTCTTTAATAGATTCAATCATTACGTCTCTTCGATTTCCGTAAAGTTTTATAAGCTCTAATACATGATCATCTATCGAGTTGTTTTCCAAAAAGTTTACTAATTCCATTTGGGTAACTGAGTTTGTATGTACGTCTGTTCTTTGTTTTACTCTAAGATATTTGTCCATTATTTCTTCACCTGCACATACCCAACCTATACGTATTCCTGGAGATAGTATTTTTGAAAAAGTACCTAAATATACCACTCTATCGTCTGTATCCATAGATTTTATGCTTTCAACATTGCTTCCCTCGTATCTAAGTTCGCCGTAAGGGTTATCTTCTATGACTATTAAATCTTTATCTTTTGCTATTTGAAGTAGTTTTTCTCTTCTTTCTTTTGTCCAGGTTTTTCCTGTAGGATTTTGAAAATCAGGAATTACATAGATGAATTTACCATTTTCATTTTCATCTATTAGTCTTTCTAATTCTTCCATTACCATGCCTT
>JAABRS010000241.1 GCA_011390775.1 Clostridia bacterium
ATATGATGACCATGCATGGAAATATGATGAACATGATGCAGGGTCAGGAGAGAGATGTATTTGAAATTAGAGAAGAGGATGAAGTATTAGGCTATCTACTTATATATCGAATAGGAGATATTAAAAGCACTGAGACTGTAGATATGTTTAAAATGGCATTGATTCGAGGAACTATTGTCTCAGGTATTATTGCTTTAATAATTGGATTCTTTATAACTAATTTTTCAAGCAAATTACTTTCAAAGGATTTGAAAAAAACTTCTGAATATGCATCAAATTTATTGAATGATGAGAGTGATATAATTGAAGATTCAAAAATTAAAGAAGTAAAAGAAATACAAAATGCACTATATAATCTTTCTGTGAAACTAAAATTAAAAAATAGAATAAGAAAAGAAAAAGCAGATAAATTAGCACATGAAGCTAGAACTCCAATTACTATTTTAAGGACTAATATAGAAGGAGTAATTGATGGTATAGTTGATATTGATGAAGATAGATTACAAACTTGTAAAAAAGAACTTGAGAATTTAACCCAAATAGTTGAAAATATTGATAATATTCTTGAAGAAGAAGAGAAAAAAAGCAGCGTTGAAGAATTCGATCTTTCAAAAGAAATTCATAAGGTAATTAAAGGAATGGAGCTGCAATTTAAAAAGAAAGATATAAAAGTAAATAAAAACATTGAGGATAATATAAAAATTGTTTCTGATAAAGGTATTTTGACACAAAGTATATACAATCTTTTATCTAACTCATATAAATTTACTGAAAAGGGCGGAGAAATTAAAATAAGTCTAAAAAAAGAAGATAAAATAACTATAACTATTGAAGATAGTGGAGCTGGTATTTCTGATAAAGATAAAGAAAAAATATTTGAACCTTATTTTAGAGGAGAAAATAGTAAATTAGTAGATGGTGAAGGTTTAGGTTTATATATTACCAAAAGTAATCTAATGAAAATAGATGGAAGTATTACCGTCTCCGATAGTAAACTAGGGGGAGCAGAATTTTCTATTAAATTATAATTATTATTTCATGAAAAATGGGTATATAATGTAACAGGAATAGTAATTTTAAATTCATTTAGTATAACAATAGAAAAGAGGTATATTATGAAAAACATGCTTAAAAAGATTAATACGTTTTTTTCCCTGTTAGGAATAGCATTCTCAGCATATTTAATTGTTAGAAATCTGATTCAACCTGGCTTCTGTCCCGACTTTTTCGGAATCCCTGCTTGTTATCTTGTGCTGCTGGCTTTTTTGCTGGTATTTTTATCTACAAGAATGCAAAAAGGAGCAGCCATTGTTTTTGTTCCTGGAGGAATAATAGGATTTGTGTTAGGAATATTCTTTTCTGTAAAAGAACTGTTTAATGTAGGAACATGTCCTAGACTTTTTGGGATAGCTTTATGCTACGTTTCATTGATAGTTTTTGCAATTATGATTATATTATTCTTATTATACAGCAGGAAGAAGCAGCCAAAGCCTACAAAAGAAAAGAAAAGTAAAAAAACATTAGAAGAAAAAGAACTTAAGAATAATTTTATAGAAGATAATAAACCCGAAAAAGAATCAGGGGTAAAAGATAAACATGAATAGGGAGATAAAGAATGATTAAATTTAATGATGTTGAAATGAGTTATGTGGATTCAGTTCTTATTATTGATAAACATTATAATGTTGTTCATGCTCTCAGATTTAATCCAAGATTTGATAACGATATTAATGAGAACATATATAATGAATACAACGACAAGAATTTTTTTGAGGTTTATGCTAGTGTAAAGAGAAATGAAAGTTCAATTGTTGAATGTATGGAAACAGGAAAAGTTATATCAAGAAAAGATCAGATGTTTGTTGATTATAAGGGTAATATCTTCAATACTAATAATATTACAATGCCTATAATTAAAAAAGGTGAGATAGTTGGAGTTATTGAAATATCTCAAGATATAACATCTATTGAGAACGATGAAAATATTAGAAAACTTAAGAAAAATAATATTAATAAAAATAAATATAACGATGAAATAGATAGTATAACCTTCGAGGACATTATTTCTATTAATTCTGAAATGCATGAAAATATAAGGAAAGCTAAAATATACAGCAAAAATAAAAACCCGTTACTTATATATGGGGAAACAGGTACTGGGAAAGAATTATTTGCAAGAGCTATAGGAAATAGTATTGTAAAGGATAGATCTAAATTTGTAACTCAAAATTGTGCTGCTATTCCTGAAAATCTT
>JAABRS010000242.1 GCA_011390775.1 Clostridia bacterium
TTTTGAGTCTCTACTTTTTGGAGTGGAAAAAGGAGCATATACAGGAGCTGAAAAAACTCAAGGATTATTTCAAATTGCTGATGGAGGAGTTCTTTTTTTAGATGAAATAAATTCTATGCCTTTGAATCTCCAAGCAAAATTATTAAGAGTTATGCAGGATAAAAAAGTAAGAGCAATTGGTTCCCGAAAGGAACAAAGAATTGATGTAAAAATAATAACCGCTATGAATATTACACCTGAAAAAGCTTTGAAAACAAACAAATTAAGAGAAGACCTATTTTATAGACTGAGTTCTTCAAT
>JAABRS010000024.1 GCA_011390775.1 Clostridia bacterium
ATATACATCTTGAAGGAATAGGAACAAATTTAAGCTGTTACGGTTCTATAGCTCCAACAAGAAAAAACATGCTTGAACTTTCAAAAACAGCAGAGATGGTAGAAGATAAAATAGACAGAAAACTTGATATAGTATCAGGTGGAGGGACAACAACCCTTCCTCTAGTATTTAGAAATGAAATGCCGGAAAAAATCAACCATCTAAGAGTAGGAGAAGGTATAATAAACGCTATGGATCTTCCAAAGTATTGGAATGCAGATATTGAAGGATTAAAGAATGACACCTTTATTTTAAAGGCACAGGTAGTAGAATCTAATATTAAGCCAACCTATCCTATAGGAGAAATGTGTGTTGATGCTTTTGGTAACAAGCCAGTATATCAAGATAAAGGAAAAAGAAAAAGAGTGATACTAGCTGTGGGTAATCAGGATACTGGTGATTCAAAAAAATTAGAACCTATAGAGGATAAAATGATTGTTATGGGTTCAAGTAGTGATCATACTATAGTAGATGTAGAAGATATAGATAGAGAGATTAAAGTGGGAGATATAATTGAATTTAAATTATTTTATCAACCTATGTTGTTTTTAACCGGATCAAATTATGTTAAAATAAACTACGTAGAATAAGGAGTTGAGAAAAATCAAAATCGATATTAACAAATTAAAAAAACCTATAAAAGGAAACAAAAAACTAGAAGATGCATTTTCTATAAGAAATAAAGAACAGGATATAATCGAAAAAAAAGAATTATCAGATAGGACCTGTCCTGTTTGCGGTAATCACTTACAGGCTGGCGAAAAAATTTGTCATCTATGCGGTAGTAACTCTGAAAATGTAGTAGAAGATAATAGTGATGATAATTTCGCATTTAAGATAGAAAAAAACAGCAAGCTTATGAAGATAATAATTTTCATTATAATAATAACTTTACTATCTTTATACATTTTTTTTCCTATCTTTAGGTACACTATAACGGAAAAAAGAGTAGTTGAAGTTGATGAAACCATTATAGAAGAAAGAGAATAAGAATGCACTACGACAATATAGTAAAAGGTATTTTTTTAAAAAGAAAAAATAGATTTATAGCAGATGTAATTGTAGAGGATAAAAAAGAAGAAGTACATGTTAAAAATACCGGTAGATGTAAAGAAATATTTCGAGAAGGTGCTACTATATATCTTCAAAAATCCGATAATCCCAATCGAAAAACCAGGTATTCCCTAATAAGTGCCTTCAAAGGAGATATGTTGATAAATGTTGATTCTCAAGCTCCTAATAAAGTTGTTTTTGAAGGAATAGAAGAGGGAAAGGTAAAATATTTTGAAGATTTGAAAATCTTAAAAAGAGAAAAAACCTTCCAAAAATCCAGATTTGATTTATATTATGAAAGAAATTCAGGGAAAAAAGGTTTCATAGAAATAAAAGGAGTTACATTGGAAGAAAATAAAAAAACAAAATTTCCAGACGCTCCTACTACTAGGGGCACCAGACACGTTCTCGAAATGATCGATGCTGTAAAAAAAGGATATGAAGGAAATATCTTCTTTTTAATACAGATGGATAAAATTTTAGAATTTACTCCAAATATAAAAATGGACCCTAATTTTGCTGAAGCAGTAAAATTAGCTCAATTAAAAGGTGTAAAAATCCATGTCTATAATTCATTAGTTTATAAAAATGAGATAATTATTAATAATAGAGCTACTTTAATATAAAAGATATTACTAAACTTAAGGAAGGAGCTTATGATGTAAAAATTAAACATCATGAAATATATTATGTTTAATAAAGAATTATATTTTAAAAGTACTGATAGATTATCTTTTCAAAAGGTAACAAAAAAAGATATTGAAAGCATACATAAATATGCTTCAGATCCTGAAGTTTCATTTTTTATAGGCTGGAAACTTAAAAATAATATTAATGAAACTAAATGTTTAGTAAATACAATTATTAGTAATCAAGAAAAAGGTACTCACCAATATGCTTCTGTAGTTTTGAAATCAAATAAGGAGATAATTGGAATCTTAATGATTTTTAACTATGATAAAATCTCAAATCAGGCTGAAATTGGATATGTATTTAATAAAGAATATTGGAATATGGGATATGGAACAGAAACTTTAGAGGTTATAATAGACTTTGCTTTTAATAGTCTAAAAATTCATAAATTAGTTGCAAAAGTTGTAGAGGGAAATATAGGTTCATGCAGAATTCTTGAAAAGAATAATTTTATGCTTGAAGGAAAACTTAGAGATCACTTTTATATTGAAAACAAATATTATAATGGACTATTATATGGAATTATAAAGGAAAAAGATTAGTTAAATAAGTGACCCTAAAAATTTTTTGGTATTAAATTTCAATTAAAACACATGAATTTACGACATTATAAAGAAGGAGTTTTTTATTAAATTGGACCAAAATATAGATTGTTTAATGAAATTATATATAAATGATTTGTAAAATATTAATTATTTTTTTCTTTGAGTATAGATTTATAAAAATTATTAAGTAAATATTTATTGTGATTAAATAATACTAAAATATATAAATTGAGGAGCTTCATGTATGATTCATTATAGAGAATATAAGAAAATTGGATTTTTGCTTTTTATTATTTTAATTATTATTTTTACTTTTAATAATCAAATAAAAACTTATGGCACTGAGCTTCTAGAAGAAGAAAGCAATCCAATATTTGAGGAAATCGGAAGAGAATCAGGCTTATCAAACTTATCTGTTTCAAATATAATACAGGATAAGTACGGTTTTATGTGGTTTGGAACCCAGGGGGGATTGAACTACTATAATGGACTGGAAATGGAAGTATATAAAAGGAATCCCTTTAGTGATGATAAACTTGTTCACAACTTAATTCAAACTATGTACTACGATGAAGAAAATCACGAAATATGGATTGGAACATATCAAGGTGTTTCAAGATTTATAATAGATCAGGATAAATTCGAAAATTATACAGTAGAAAACAGCGAACTATCAAATCCGGTAGTAATTTCAGTAGAAAAAGACAAATATAATGATATTTGGATTGGAACACTGGAGGGACTTAATAGACTTGAATTAGATACTGGAAAAATATCTGTATATGAAGTTCCAGGAGATGTAGTTAGAGACATAACTATTGATTCAAAAAACAGATTATTAATAGGAACTTACGAAGGATTATGCTATTTTGATTATAAAAATAGAAGTATAGAAAAAATCGATTTGGATTTACCGGCTCCTTATGTTATGCAAGTTGAAGAATTCGAAAAAGGTACCCTAACCCTTGGAGTATGGGATGGAGGAACCGTAGAAGTAGATATGAATTCATTAGAAACAGAAGTTACCAGCTATGATGATAATAGAGTTTATTGTATATATAAAACAGATGATAATATATTATGGACTGGTACTTGGGGTGGAGGTCTTTTTGCAGTAAATTCAGACGGAGAAAGATATCACTTTGACAGCAGTGGTGAAGATAGGGAACTCAATCACTCGGTTGTTTATTCTCTTTATCAAGACGAATCAGGCATATTGTGGATAGGTACTAACGGTGGTGGGATAACAAAGATAAACAAAAGAAATAGAAATTATGTAATTCATAAAAATAATCCTAAAAATGAAGATAGCCTTACCAGTGGTAAGATTAATAAAATATTTATAGATAGTATGAAAAATCTTTGGGTATCTGTTTATAATGAAGGATTGAATAGGTATGATGAAGCTGGTAAAAAGTTTATTAAATATAGGAAAGAGCTTGCTCCTCCCTACTACATACCAGACAATCAAGTAATAGATATTATTGAATGGAAACCGGGTATTTTATATTTTGGCTCTGGAGATGGAATTGCAGAATATAATATCACTGAAAATAAAGTTAATAATTTAGACATATTAGATAAAGGGACCTTAGTATATGCTCTTGAAAAACAGGGAGAGTCTAAGTTGTGGATAGGGACTTATACTGAAGGAGTTTATTTATATGACTTTGAAACCAAAGAAAAAATTAACTACAGACATGTAAAAGGTGATGATAAATCAATTACTGATAATTTAATATATGATATTTTAGTAGATAGAAAAGAAAGAGTTTGGATAGGAACAAATAATGGATTAAATATTATAAGTCCTGAAAATGGAAAAATTAGAACCTACCATAGAGTTTCTGGTGACTTTAGCAAAATTGCAAGCAATACTATTAGATGCTTGTTCGAAGATTCAAAGGATAGAATTTGGATAGGGATGGTAGGAGGAGGATTAGCTTTATACGATGAAGAGAAAGATTCGTTTATAAGTTACACAGAATCAGATGGCTTATCTTCTAACACCGTAATGAGTATAGTAGAAGGTGAAGATGGTAAAATATGGATGTCTACTCAAGATGGAATATCTATTCTTAACCCTAAAGATAATGAAATTACTAAGTTGAATAAAGAAGATGGAATTGGTGGTTATGAGTTTAACCAAGGAGGAGTTTTAGATGATAAAGGTAATATACTTTTCGGAGGAATACATGGAATAGTATCAATTCCTATGAACTTGAGTAAAGAAAATATTAAATCACCACAAATTTATATAACCAATATTGACATTTATCATGAATCAATAGATAAAAATAAAAAAATATTTAATAATGAAAAATTGATAATAGAACCAAATGATAACTACTTAAGTTTTAATTTTACAGCTTTAGATTATGATGCTGCTGAAAAAATCAAGTATTTTTACATGCTTGAAGGGTTTGATAATGAATGGATATCAGCAGGAGATAGAAATTATGCATCTTACTCGAATATACCTCATGGTGAGTATATATTCAAGGTAAAAGCAAAAACTTATAGAGATGTTGAAACTGGAATTGCATCTGTAGATTTAACAATAAAAACTCCATGGCATAAGACAATATATGCATACTTTGGTTATTTAGTTTTAATTGGATTGTTATTCTATGCTCTAGTTAGAATAAGAGAAGGTTTTATGCTAGATAAGAGAAATGAAGAACTTTCAACTTTGAATTGTAAGTTGGAGGAGGCAAATAAAAAACTGGAAAAACTATCTACAAGAGATCCTCTTACAGGTTTATATAACAGAAGATTTTTAAATAGGATTATAGATGAACAATTTAACCTTGCTAGAAGAAGCGAAACCTATATTTCCTTTATTATGATGGATATAGATTATTTCAAAAAAATAAATGATAATTTTGGACATATAGTTGGAGATGATTTCTTGATTGAAGTTAGCTCCGCTGTAAAATCAGTCCTTCCTAGAAAAACTGATTTTCTTGCTAGATACGGTGGAGATGAATTTGCAGTATTGCTTTATGATACAAATAAGGAAGGAGCAATAAATATAGCTAAAAAAATTAATAAGTCTTTTGATAAAATAAGCTCTAAAAAAGAATATAGTAATGAAGAATTCAAAACTACCCTTAGCATAGGGATTGTTACTTTGATTCCTAAAATAGAATCTAAGTCAGAAGAAATGATTAAACTGGCAGATGATGCTCTTTATACAGCAAAGAAAAAAGGTAAAAATCAAATTTATAATATTAGGATATAAATAACAAGGGTATCTTAAACATAAGATAGCCCTATATAAACATAAAAAAAAACAATTAGATTATAATGGATTATTTTATGGAATTATAAATGAAAAAGATCAGTTAAAAAACTGATCTTAAAAATTTTTTTGGGAATTAAAGTTCGATTAAAACACATGAGTTAACAACATTTACATCATTTTCTTTAGCTAAATCATGAATTTCTTGGCTTCTAGTTCCAGGTTGAAGCCAGATGTTATCGATACCTAATTCTATACATTCTTTAAGTACTTCAATTCCTATTCTAGGGTTTACTACAAAATTTACAACATCCACCTCTCCATCGATATCTGTAAGAGAAGGATATGTAGCATCCATATCTACACTATCACAGTTTGGATTAACGGGATAGACATTATATTCGTAGTCCTTTAATTTTTTGTATAACTTATATCCGTAAGTGTGATGCTTATCTGATGCACCTACTACGGCCCAATTTTCCATTTCCAACATTTCGTCTGATAAACTCATTGTAATTCTCTCCTTTTTATTTAAAACATTCTTTTGAAAATTAAAATCAACGCTGCGCCTAGAGATAATCCGCCGGAAACACCTAAAATAACCCAGAAAGCATTAGGATTGGTTGCCATAGGTAACCAAGCTACATTCATACCGTAAAAGCTTGCTATCATAGTAGGAATAGCCATTACTACAGTAATAGAAGTTAAAACCTTCATAACAACGTTTAAGTTGTTTGATATTACTGATGCAAAAGCATCCATCATACCACTGAGTATATTGGAATAAATTGTAGCCATTTCTATAGCCTGCTTATTTTCTATGATAACATCTTCTAAAAGATCTTCGTCTTCTTCATAAAGTTTAATAGCATCCAATTTCATCATCTTTTCTAATACTATTTCGTTTCCCTTTAGGGCGGTTGTAAAATAAACTAATGATTTTTCTAAATCAAGAAGTTGTATTAGTTCTCGATTTCGCATTGATCTATGTAGCTGTCTTTCAACTTCAGAGCTCATTTTATCAACCTGCTTCAAATATAGCAAGAATCTTTTTGATATTTTAAATAAAATCTGTAAAACAAATCGATACCTTTTAGTAGTGGAAAAAGATCTAACACTGTTTTTTTCAAATTGATCTATTATATATGAATCCTTTAAACATACCGTTACTATGTTCTTTTCAGTTAATATAATAGCAAAAGGAAGTGTTGAGTAAAATAAATGTTCGTCTTCCTTATCTGCGGTAGGCATATCTATTAATATTAAGACGTGCTCATCTTCAACCTCTATACGGGAATATTCTTCTTCATCAAGGGCAGCTCTTAAAAAGTCCATATCTATATTAAGCTGTTCTTTAATAAAGTCTATTTCCTCTTCGCTTGGATTTACTAAGCTTATCCAAGCATCATCTTCAATTTTCTCTAATTTAAATAGATTTTTATCTACTGTTTTAAAAATATTTAACATATTTACACCTCTCTTGTTGATTTTCTTAACTCTCTACATCAACAAGTTTGGTAATCTTGTGAAGAATATAGAGAGTTATATTCATTAATTTTTTTAAAATATAAACAGCCCAAAGGCCTGACGTCCACTATTTCTTCACATCCTTTCGAATTACATTAAAAAACCTTACACCTGGAGGCATAAGGAATGATAACCATCCCTGTTGGGTTTTAGCACTATACAGCATAGGTTTTACCAACCACATTAGATATAACCTTTTCGATTATTTCAGCTGACCCATTGGCATCTCTGGATGTTTCTGGGCAGTGGCATATATCTGTATAGGAACCTCTCCTAACCAGGCTTATTTATTTATCAACTACTTTATTATTATATTACTTATTAGTAGAAAAAATCAAGGGAAAATGGTATCAAATTACAAATTGTTTAAATAATAGTTATTTGTTATAATATAAAGTAATATTTAAAACATTTAGAGAAGGAGAATCTATGAGAGATTTGGAATTAGCAAAAGAAATACTGGATAAAGAAGGATTAACTCTTGCTTTAGTTAAAGATAAAGAATGTTTTTACAAAAGCAAGGAAAGAGGAATTAAGCCTTTGTATATAGCTTTAATGAATCACAAAGAAAAATTAAAAGGTGCTTCAGCTGCAGATAAAATAGTAGGTAAGGGAGCTGCCCTATTATATATCAGAGGAGAAGTTAATGATATATATGCCAAGGTAATATCTAAAAGTTCTGTTGAAGTCTTAGAAAAAGAAAAAATATCTATTGAAAAAGAAATAATGGTACCTTATATAAAAAACAGAGATATGAGCGGCATGTGTCCAATAGAAACTATGGCAGAAGAAGATGGAGACATAGACAGTTTAATAAACAGGATTGAAAAGTTTCTTGAAGTGAATAAGTTAATATAAAAAAATTATAAGGTTATGCCTTATAATTTTTTTTATTAAAAGGGGGAATCTTTTAATCTATATTAAATTAGAGGGTGGGACAAAATAATTATCTTGACCACTTATAAATAACTATAAATGAAAAAGCAAAAAAAGTACTTAATAAATTATTAATTAATAATTAATAATTTATTAAGTACAAAAAATAGAATCCGGCCCCTACTAACTAACGTAAGAACCGGATTCTAAAATTCTCTAGTCATCTCTTCTCCTTTTGGTGGTATCACCCTTTCATGTTTATTATACTCTGCAAGTCAGAATATATTTAAACAGTTACTCTTAATCTTCTCAAATTACCTTATCCGAACCTATTAATTAATAAACAATCTTGGCTGTTCTAAAAAACTTGAACTCTGCCCTTTTTTGATTCTTCATCTAAGATAATTAGTATAAAGATAAGAAGTATCTGTTATTGTATTTATATTATACCCAAAAGTTAAATTTATATACATAAAAAAACAAAAAAACTTTAATGATATTTAAAATTATATATGGTATAATATTCAGTATACAAAATGCTATATAAATAAATTAATTAAAAATATTTCAGTATAAAGACTCATAACCTATCATTATAAAGGTAAAGAAGGATTGTATGAAAAAAACAAAAATTAAAGCTTATGGTAAAATTAATCTGTATTTCGAACTTGTAAGCAAAAGAATTGATGGATTTCACAACATTAAATCTATTATGCAAAATATTGATTTATATGATGAAATTACAATAGAAGAAGCTGGAAGTGGAATAAATATAGAATCAAATTTTAAAGATATACCAAAGGATGAAAAAAATACAGTCTATAAGACTGTCAAAATTATTAAACAAAAATACAAAATAAAAAAAGGGATTAATATTTTCATAAATAAAGCTATACCCCATTCAGCAGGATTAGGTGGAGGAAGTAGCGATGCAGCTGCTGTTATTGAGGTTTTAAATGATATTTGGAATCTAAAAATGAAAAAACAAGAAAAACATGAAATAGCATCTAGAATTGGTACCGATGTCCATTTTTTTTTAGAAGGTGGAACAACTTATATAAAAGGTAAGGGAGAAATTACTTCAAGGGTAAAAGATTTTAAATGGAATAATATTTTACTAATAAAACCACAGATTGATATTTCTACCCCCTATGTTTATTCAAAAGTGAAAAATGAAGATTTAAGCAAAGACGATAGTGACGTATTAGATATATATAATAATAATACTGAAATTGAAATAATTCCTTATTTAAAGAACGACTTAGAAAAAATAGTATTTAGAGAATATAAAGAAATACAAGAAATAAAAAAAACTATGATTGATTGCAAGGCTAAAATATCATTAATGTCAGGAAGCGGCTCCAGTGTATTTGGATTATTTGATAACAAAAAAGAGATTGATGAGTGTAAAAAAATAATGGAAAAAAAATACGAAAATATATATTTAACAAAAACTATTGAGAAAGGAAATGATTATGAAAGATAAACTTAATAATATAAATTTAGATGAGTATAAACCTCTAAGAGATGTTGTTTTTGAAACTCTTAAGGAAGCAATATTAACTGGGAAATTTGAACCAAAAGAAAGACTTATGGAAATAAAACTTGCAGATCAACTTGGAGTAAGTAGAACACCAGTGAGAGAAGCCATAAGGAAATTGGAACTAGAAGGACTTGTAATAATGGAACCTCGAAAGGGAGCTTATGTTTCTGATATATCTTTTAAAGATATTATCGATACCCTAGAAGTAAGAGAAGCTTTAGAAACTTTTGCAGTTAAATTGGCTATTGAAAAAAATACCGTTGAAGAATTATCAGAAATCGAAACATTAAATAAAAGCTTTAAGAAATCTTATGTGAATAAAGATATTGAAAAGATGGTAGAATTTGATACGAAATTTCATAGTGAAATTCTCAAATTATCTGATAATAGTAAACTCATATCATTTATGGAAGAACTAAACGAAATAATGCAGAGGTTCAGATTGATTTTCTTTAATGAAACATATAACCCTGAAAGAATAGATGAAGAACATCAAGAAGTCATGAAAGCACTTAAGAATAAAGATGTTGAAAAAGCTCAAGAAGCTATGAGGCAGCACTTATGTACTTTAAGAGAAGATATTAAAAAAGTATACAATAAAAAATAGAGGTGCATATGATAAAATTGATTGCAAGTGATTTAGACGATACATTATTGAACAGTAGATTTGAAGTGAGTGAAAAGGATAAAGATACTATTAAAAAATTAAAAGAAATTGGAATATATTTCACAATAGCTACAGGTAGAGTTACTAATTCAGCAGCTAAATATGCTAAAGAATTAAGCATAGATATACCCTACATATCCTTTAATGGCGCAAAAATTATTGATTCAAAAACTAATAATAAAATATTTAGCAAAGAACTTAGTAAATCAAAAATTAATAAAATAATCCAATATGCTGAGGAAAAAGGCATACACTGCAATATATACACCGATGAAAAAATTTATGTAAAAGAGTTAACTAAATGGTCTGATCATTATAAATCTTTTGCTCGAAATGTTGATATGGAAGAAGTTGGTTCTTTACAAAAATATGATTTTAAATCGACACCAAAAATTATACTACTTGATGAAAACAACAAGCTGAAAGAAGCCTATGAAGATATAATTAAATTTATAGATAAAGATATAAATGTGTTTTTTTCAAAACCTAATTTTTTGGAATTTACCGACCAAAAGGCTTCAAAAGGTGAAGCATTAAAATATATAGCAGATATGTTGGATATTAAAAGGGATGAAACTGCTGCAATCGGAGACAGCTTCAATGATCAATCCATGATTGAATATGCTGGAACTTCGGCAGTTGTGGGAAATGGTAGAGAAGAATTGAAAAAGATTGCCGATTACGTATCATCGACTAATGATGAGGATGGATTTTCAGACTTTGTAAATAAATATATATTAAAGTAAATATCAAAAAAACAATCAAGCTCTGTTCGAAAAGAACAGAGCTTGATTTCGTTGGGATTTATATGAATATAGTTAGGGGTTAACTTATTTACAGACCGAAATTTCCAATTTTTTCTGGAATAATCAATTCAGCTTCTGTTGCAGCTTTAACATCTTCAACAGTTGTATCCGGTCCAAGTTCTTTAAGAACTAATCCTTTATCAGTAACTTCTATTACAGCCATTTCTGTAACTATTAGATTAACTTGGTTTTTAGCTGTTAGTGGAAGATTACAGTCTTTAAGTATTTTAGGTGCGCCCTTTTGAGTATGTACCATAGATATTATTACCTTTTTAGCTCCAACAGTTAAATCCATAGCGCCACCCATTCCAGGAACCATTTTACCAGGAATTTTCCAGTTTGCTAAATTCCCTTTTTCATCCACCTGCAATGCTCCTAATACAGTAGCATCAACGTGACCGCCTCTAATAATTCCGAAGGAAGTAGCACTGTCAAAGTAAGCACCTCCAGGTAGCAATGTAACTGGTTGACCTCCTGCATTTGTTAAGTCTTTTTCTTCTTTTCCTTCTTCTGGAGCTGGTCCTAAACCAACAAGCCCATTTTCAGATTGAAAAGTAACATCTACACCTTCAGGTATAAAGTTTGCAACCATAGTAGGAAGTCCTATACCAAGGTTAACTAAGTCTCCGTCGTGAAGTTCTTGTGCAACCCTTTTTGCTATTACAGCTTTTACTTGATTTTTATCTAAAGTCATTACTTTTCACCTCCTACGATGTAGTTTACAAATATGTGAGGAGTTCCAACACAGTTTGGATCCAATTCTCCTACTTCTACAATTTCTTCTGCTTCCACTATTACAGTTTCTGCAGCCATAGCCATTATAGGATTAAAGTTTCTTGCAGTTTGATTGTAATAAACATTACCTTTCTTATCAACTTTTAAACCTTTTATTATAGCTACATCAGCTTTCAGAGGCTTTTCATATATATAAGTTACACCATCTATAACCTTTTTATCTTTATCATCTTCCACTTCAGTTCCTACGCCAGTTGGAGTAAAGAAACCACCAAGACCGCATCCTGCACATCTAATTTGCTCTGCCAGAGTACCTTGTGGAACTAAATTAACTTCGGTTTCTCCTTCGTTCATCTGTCTACCTGTTTCTCTATTGGTTCCGATATGAGAAACGTACATCTTGCTAAACTGCTTGCTTACAACCATTTTTCCTACGGAAATTTCTGGGAATCCTGTGTCGTTGCATATTAGAGTAAGATTTTTAACACCTTTTTCTACTAATTTGTCAATTATTTTATCAGGGCTTCCACAACCTAAAAATCCTCCAACCATTATAGTCATACCGTCTTCTATTTTGTCAACGGCTTCGTCCATTGTTATAATTTTTTTCAAATTAAACACCACCTTTATATTATTGTCTTTCTACTAGTAAAGAAGTTCCCATTCCGCCACCAATACATAAGGTAGCTAATCCTTTCTTAGCATCTCTTTTCTTCATTTCATGAAGTAAAGTAACTAAAATCCTTGCTCCTGATGCTCCGATAGGGTGACCAAGTGAAATTGCACCACCGTTAACGTTAGTTATTTCTGGATCTAATTTTAAATCCTTTACTACTGCTAAAGATTGAGCTGCGAATGCTTCATTTGCTTCTATTAGATCTAAATCTTCAATAGTCCAATCTAATTTTGAAAGTGCTTTTTTTGTTGCTGGAACTGGACCGTATCCCATGATTTTTGGATCTACTCCACCAGAACCGTATCCTTTTATAACACATAGAGGTTCGATTCCTAATTCATCAGCTTTTTCTTTTGACATTACTACTAACATAGCAGCACCGTCGTTGATTCCTGACGAACTTCCTGCGGTAACTGAACCATCTTTCTTAAATGCAGGTTTTAGTTTTGCCATGCCTTCTTTAGTAGCTCCATGTCTTGGAAATTCATCAGTATCTACTACTAATGGATCCCCTCTTCTCTGAGGTACTTCTACCGGTACTATTTCATCTTTGAATCTACCTGATTTTTGAGCTGCTTCAGTTCTCTGCTGACTTCTTGCAGCAAATTCATCCTGTTCTTCTCTTGTAAGACCCCACTGTTCAACTATGTTTTCAGCTGTTACACCCATGTGGTATTTATTAAATATATCGAATAAACCATCATGAACCATATAGTCTATAACTTTGTCATCCCCCATTCTTTTTCCCCATCTATTATTAGGAAGAAGATACGGTGCATTTGACATGCTTTCTGTTCCGCCACAAAGAATAATATCATTATCTCCGTTTTGTATAAATTGATAAGCTATACTAACGGCTCTTAAGCCAGAACCACAAACCTTATTAATTGTGAAAGTTGGAACTTCTGCAGGGACACCGGAACCTATACTAACCTGCCTTGAAACATTTTGGCCTAATCCGGCACCTAAAACATTTCCTATTATAGCTTCATCTATCATTTCTGGTTTAACTTTTGCCTGTTCCATTGCTGCCTTTGCAGCTGTTACTCCCAAATCTATAGCAGATACCTTTGATAAACTACCACCATAAGATCCTATTGGAGTTCTAACAGCTGATGCTATTACTACTTCACGTTTCATTATAAATCCTCCTTTTTAATTTCCTTATCTACTATTATAGCAATTATTATGCCAAAAATACAATTTTTAATAGAAACTTCTGTAATGATTGAAAAACGAGGAACAAAGAAATAGCGTATTTCTATCTAGCTGTGAACGATTACATTATACCATGCAAAAACGCATATCTAAAACGATAATCATTGCAACAATGCATATAAATTGGTATAATATTAACAAATAAAATTTTGGAGGAAGTATGAAACATAAATATGAATATGAAAATCCAAATCTAAAACTTACTTATTTTAGCTATGTCATAACTGATGAAAAATATAATATAAAGGACTATGATAAGGATTTTTACCATTTTGTAGAAGAAAACATAGATCTTCTAAATAAAAAGCTTTCAATTTTTTTTCCTAAAGCAAAATTTGAAAAATTCAATGAATTTGTAGATGTTAAATCATTAAACGGAAATACTTATGAAATGAAGCAGGGAAAAATAGAGATTAATAATTTAGAGTATTATATATTCTTTTTTACTGATAATTCTCTGACTGATGAGCTTGAAAATCAAATCGAATACTTAAATAAACAGCAGTATTTATATAGTGAAATGTTTAATAAACTGGAAGAAGGAATATATATGACTGATGAAAAAGGAAAAACGATTTATGTTAATGACGCCTTTCTAAATTTATCCGGTTTATCTAGAGACGAACTTATCGGTAAAACAGTTTACGAATTAAGAGATAACGATGTATTGCCTAACTCCTGTTGTGCTAAAGTAATTGAAACTAAGGATTCAGTATCAACAATAAATAACTATTATACAGGGCAGAAGTGCTTAGTGTCAGGTTCTCCTATAAAAGACGAAAATGGAAATCTTAAAAGAACAATAGCTGTAATAAGAGATGTTACAGAACTGGAAATGTTAATGAAAAATATTGCTAAAGAAGAAAATCTTTCCATGTCTTTTTCAAAAAGAATGAATGAACTAGGTACTAAGGCTACAGAAAGAGAGATTATAATAACCAAAAATTCTAAAATGAAATCTCTTTACGAAAAAGCAGACAAATTAGCAGATGTAGATAGCAGTATACTAATTTTGGGAGAAACAGGAGTAGGGAAAGATTTTCTTACTACCTATATTCACACTCAAAGTCCTAGAAAAGATAAGGGTAATTTAATAAAAATTAACTGCGGTGCAATTCCTGAACATCTTATAGAGTCGGAATTATTTGGATATGAAGAGGGAGCTTTTACCGGGGCTCAAAGAGGTGGAAAGAAAGGTCTTTTTGAAGAAGCAGGAAAAGGCACTATATTTTTAGATGAAATAGGAGATATGCCCTACACTTTACAAGTAAAATTATTAAATGCTTTAAACGACAAGAAATTTTACAGAATCGGTGGAAATAGACCTATAGAGTTTAGAGCCAGGATAATTGCGGCAACAAATTCTAATTTAAAAGAATTAGTTAAGGAAAAGAAATTCCGAGCAGATTTGTATTATAGACTAAATGTTGTAACTCTTTTTATACCCCCCTTAAGAGAAAGAAGAGAAGATATATTACCTCTTGCAACAAATTTTTTGGATTACTATAATAGTAAACATAGAAGAAATTGTTATTTTTCACCAGAATGCATGGAAAGTTTTCTGATGTATAAATGGCCTGGAAACATTAGAGAACTAAAAAATATCATCGAGAGATTGGTTTTAATATCAGAAGATGTTACAATATCCGAAGGACTTTTTAGAGAACAGGTAAGTCAAGAACCTCTTCAAAATGAAATGACTGAGCTCTTTCAAAAAAGTAAAAGCAAACTACCATTAAAAGAACAGATGGAAATTCATGAAAAAGGTATTATTGAAAATATATTGAGAGAAACCGAGACATTAAAAGAAGCAGCAGATAGATTAAAAGTAGATGTTTCAACTATAGTAAGAAAGAAACAAAAATACGATATAGACTAATAATGACAATCTTTATAAGGTAAATATATCTTTATTTTACATAAGGAATATGCTATAATTAATTAAAGTTAAAAGCACTTTTATAATCTCCTTTTTCGGACCTCTACTATATAATGTATGGTAGAGGTCTTCAATCTTTGGAGGCAATCCATGAAGAAAAAAATAAATTTAGAATTTTTCAATAGAGATACCCTAGAAGTAGCGAAAGATTTAATTGGAAAAATAATCGTAAGAAGATATAAAGATGAATTGATTAAGATAAGAATAACAGAAACTGAAGGTTATACAGGTATAAAGGACAAGGCATCTCACAGCTACAATAGTAGAATTACTGATCGAACAAAGGTAATGTTCGGTACTTACGGGAAAACATATATTTATCTTATTTACGGAATGTACTACTGTTTAAACTTCGTGACGGAAGAAAAGGGATCGGGTTCTGCTGTTTTAATTAGAGAAGGAAAAATAATTAAAGGATTGGATACTGCTTCACTTTTACGGTATAATAAAAAGTATAATGAATTAAATAAATATCAAAAGAAAAACATATCTAACGGTCCTGGTAAAATAACTATGGCTATTAATCTTACCAAAAAAGATAATGATATATTTCTTGATTCAGAGGATTTGTATCTTGAAGATGATGGATATAATGATTTTCAAATAGGAAGAGGAAAAAGAATAAACATTAATTATGCTGAAGAAGCAAAAGATTTTTTATGGAGATTTTATATGAAGGAAGATAAAAATGGAGTATAAAAAGGGCGTTTTAGTTAAATTGGTAGCGTCTATATTAATATTGATTTTTGCTCTAAATTTTGAAAAAGCATTGGGTTTTAGATTCTACTACTTTATTATACTTGGAGCAGGGTATTTATTAGTGACTCTTCTAAGAGTTTTTATTTTAAAAAACAAATTGTATATTTTTATAAGTTTTTTTTTAGAAATACTAATAATATTTATTATAGAAAATATATCTAGATATATAATAAATTATCCTATTCATCTACTGTATATAATTACATTTATTGAAGCAGTTGTTTTATTAAAAAGAAAAAGATTAATATACTTCGGTGCAAGCATGTTTATCTTATCCAGCTATAAATTTGTTAGTCAAATAGTTTTATCTAGAAGTTATTCAAAAATAGGAGAATCAGTGTTTTTTATCCTTGTTACTTTTTTTATAATACTGATAATGTATCTACTAAAATACATTCAGAAGGAAAAGGAAAATACAGAACTAGTATACGAAGAATTAAAAATAGCTTATGATAACTTAAAAGATGAACAGGGAAAAATTAAAATTAATCCGGAAGAAAAAGAAAAAATTCATTCTTTAACAGATAGAGAAAGAGAAATATGCAGTTTAATAGCACAGGGCAAAAATAATAAAGAAATATCAAAAGAACTGTACCTTAGCGAAGGCACAGTTAAAAATCACATAACAAATATATTCAATAAATTAGAACTAAGAGATAGAACTCAACTTGCAGTTTACTCACTTAAAAACAAAATAAATTAATTCTTTCTAAGTAAAAGGGTATTAGCTAAATTTTTAAGACAATCCCCTTTACTTCCAAAATAATCTAAAGAACTTATTGATTTTTCAGTCAGTTCCTTTTCTAATTCTTTAGCTTTTTCAATCCCTAGTAAAGTTACATAGGTCAACTTTTTGTTTTCAACATCACTTCCCCTTGGTTTGCCTATTTCTTCATTTTTACCTTCTATATCAAGGATATCATCCTTAACCTGGAATGCTAAACCCAAATTTTTACTAAATTCATCTAAATAGCTCAGCTCTTCATTATCAGCTCCACCTAAAATTCCACCTACTTTACAAGAAGCATTAATTAAAGCTCCAGTTTTATGTAAATGTATGTATTCAAGAATTTCAAGATTATTCTTATCATGGTGCAAATCAACTATTTGCCCCCCAACCATACCTTCAGATCCACTGGCATAGGCTAATACTCTCCCGGCTTCTAAAATTTTCTCTGGACTGATATTTTTATCATTCTTAATATTAAATATTGTTTCAAAGGATTTATTCAAAAGAGCAT
>JAABRS010000243.1 GCA_011390775.1 Clostridia bacterium
TGTATTTAACAGATCTTCCTTTTCCAATTTTTCTAATTCTTCTTTTCTCTATAAGTTTGTTTATATATTCTATTGTTTTAGATTGGCTCAAGCCAATTTTTTCTTGTATTTGAGCTCTATTTATTGGTTGGAATTCAATTATTATATTATATATCTGTTTTTCTATTTTCGAAAAATTATCCAGATTTTTTTTGTTGTCTATTTCTTTATTATCTATATAATTTCTTGTTTTAGGCAAAATTACAGTTATAGTATTTTCAGTAACATCAAATTCTGGTTTCATTACAAATTCTTTGTAACTTTCTTTTATTCTTCTTATTCCAGTTGCCAATCTTTCAATTATTTTTAATCTTTGAAAGATATCAGCTAGTATTCTATTTCTAGGTACAGAAATTTTACCTTCTATATATTCTTCTTCAGATATACCTATAGGTAACCCTCCAGGTGATACTATACTTATATTATCTTTATAAATTTCTATTCTAGCTTCCCTATTCCTCGAATAATCTCTATGAACTATCATATTTGCAATTGCTTCTCTTAAAGCAATAATAGGTATTTCTTCATAAGTTTTTCTATAAGCACCTTCAATTTTTTCTTCTATATTTATATGTTTTTCACAAAATTGTAAACATAAGTCAAACTGTTCTATAGTTGATATTCCTTCAAGTGATTTTTTGTCTTCAATATTGTTCAGTGAGTTACCTTTATATTTTATTAAATTAATAGTTGAACTTTGAAAATAATTATCATCAGATAACAATGCAGCTGTATTGTTATATTTTCCATTATTCTTTAATTTTAATGTTATAAGTAAATCTTCGGATAAATTTTTTATACCTAAAATTTTTTTTAATTTTCTTTCAAAATAATTAAAGCTAAGATTTTGATCTTTAGCCTCTAAATCTTCGAAGCTAAGATTTCTACCTTGCAGTATTAATTCTTCATACGAATGTCTATCAGTCTCAACTGTCGAAGTATCCATACGTTTATATGCTTTATTCTTGTATGTGTATGGTGTATAATCTCCTTTATATACTTTCAATAAGATAATGATTTTATCTTCATATGATTTTTTTTCAATCTCATATAACGGTTTAGGTTCAATATTATCATTTATAGCATTTTCAATTTTTAACCTTACTTCATCTGGTTTTTGTACTCCTACTACTTTTATAGCATCAGTTATACCTATTACTATAATACCATCGTGATAATTTGCAAAGGCACTAACAGTTTTTAATAAATTTTTTGTGTAAATCTGTTTGTATTCTAAGTACTTATTTTCTCCTAGAAATAGTTCCACCATCATCTTTTCCTCCAAAAATTTTATCGTCCGATTTTAGTTTAGCATATTAATAAATTTTCGTCCATATTATCGGAAGAAAATGCAAACGAAAAATTCATGAAGCTTAGTTTTTATATCATATTTATCCTTAATTTAATGTATTAATATAAAGTTCATTACTTATTTTTTATGAATTCTTATCCCATAATATTTTGAAGTACACTATGTTACTGTGAGCCGTACCACAAATGATGATAAAATTATTCCACCTCTTATGTTTATTACTCAGAAAATAAAGAATGCGTCATTACTGGCAATTAAATTGTCTTCCCTCAATTCTATAAATTGCAATTTGATTTTATTTATTACGTCCATGTTACTGGATAATCCAAATGTTTTGGTAGTTTTGTATTTGTATTTCCTTTAGCAGAATTGATTTGCCCTTGTGTTAAAAAAACAGCATCCCTTAAATCAGAATTACTAAAATCTGCATCTCTTGTATCTGCTCCTAAAAAAACTGTTCCATCAAATATGCAACTCTCAAAATTACTTGCAATTAATAATTTCATGCTCAAGTCTAATCCACTCATATCTCTTTTCCTAAAATTTCTTCCTAAGTAATCTGTTATCTCAATATTATCACTATTCTTAAAAGATTTTATAACAAAATTACAGACTTGCTTTAAGATTATATTAACTTTGTTTCTGTAACTCTCAATATCGATATCAAGTATACTTTCAGGAGTAGAATTACATAGGGCTTTATTTTCATTAATCATTTTTTGAATATCGCTCCATAATTCTTTTGCTGGAATTATTATTTTTGATTCTTCCAAAAAGTACCGTATTTGGAATAATTGAAAAATAATCAAAAATACATTAAATATTTCTTCTGATTGCTCTGGTAAGGTTTGCCATGTCTCTCCTTTGTAAATGACTTGTGTTACATGCTGGCCTGCTCCAAAACAATCATATCCTATGCAACCTTTCATATTATGTTTTTCTAATTCAAGATAAATCTTACAGTAATAATCATTTTGTAGTTTTATGCAAGGTTTTCCTGCTTTTTTATTCTCTGGAAAACCATCTATTTTTGAAAAAAATAATGCTGTGCAACATAACCCACTGCATTTTGAGCAATCTGCTTTTAATTGCTCGAATCCTCCCTTATTTTTTTCATGTACCTTCATATCATATTCTCCTCAATTTGTATTTCATAATTTATTATGTCATTCTAACTTTAAATAATCCCATCCCAAATAATTTAT
>JAABRS010000244.1 GCA_011390775.1 Clostridia bacterium
ACCTTTAGGTCCTGTAATACTCATAATTCCACCCATAGCTTGTATTACTCCATCATATGCAGGTCTTTTACTGTAAGGTCCTGTATGACCGAATCCTGATGATGCAGCATAAATTAGTTTTGGATTAATCTTTTTTAGTTCTTCATAACCAAGTCCTAATTTTTCCATAGTTCCAGGTCTGTAGTTTTCTACAATTACATCTGCATCTTTTACTAGTTTTCTAAGTATTTTTTTTCCTTCTTCTTTTTTTAAGTTTAAAGTCATACTTTTCTTATTACGATTCAGGCTCATAAAGTAAGCGCTTTCATTATTAACATAAGGACCAAAAGCTCTCGAATCATCACCTTTACCGGGCATTTCAACTTTTAGTACTTCAGCTCCTAAATCTCCTAAGACCATAGTACAGTATGGTCCTGCTAAAACTCTTGATAAATCAACTATTTTAATGTTTTCTAATGGTAAATTCATATATATAATACCTCCTAAATATTTGTTTCTAATATAATATGCATTTATCATGCCAAATTTTAATTGCTGACTTTTCAATGTTTCAGAGATTATAGGTAATAAAAAAACGGTTAACTTTTAACCACTGGTTAAAAGTTAACCGTTTCACAATTCTTTTTTAAGGGCTTTCAATTTCGTACTTTTTCATTTTATTTCTTAAGGTTGTTCTTGTTATTCCCAATTCTTTAGATGTATGAGTAATATTGAAGTCGTTTTTTACTAAAATATCTACTATTATCTGTTTTTCCGCTTCCTGTAAATCATTATCCTTTAATGATTTTTTCTTCAAAAATAAATCTTCAGGCAAATCGGATACTTCAATATTTTTATTATTTGAAAGAATCATGATTCTTTCAATTGTATTTTTTAACTCTCGTACGTTTCCGTACCAATCGTATTCTTTCATAACATTTAAGGCTTCATCACTAATCGACTTTATGGATGAATCCATCTTATCTTTATAGAAATTCATAAAGTATTCCAGTAACTCCTCAATATCCTCTTTTCGATTTCTAAGAGGTTTAATTTTTATAGGTATTACATTTAATCTGAAATATAGATCCTCTCTAAAGTTTCCATGTTTTATTTCATATCGAAGATCCTTATTTGTTGCTGCAATAATCATAGAATTAAATGAAATCTCTTTAGATCCTCCTACCCTTCTAAAAGCTTTTTCCTGTAGGGCTCTCAAAAGTTTTTTCTGTAGGGATAAATCCATATCTCCTACTTCATCCAAAAATAAAGTACCTCCATTAGATCTTTCCATTAAACCAATTTTTTTCTCTTTAGCTTCAGAGAAAGAGCCTTTTTCATATCCGAAAAGTTCACTTTCCTGAAGTGTTTTAGGTACAGCAGCACAGTTTAAAGGTACAAAGGGTTTATCTTTTCCTACTGCCATCCCAATATTTTTCGCCACTACTTCTTTGCCTGTACCACTTTCTCCGGTAATTAGAACACTTGTATTTATATTTTTTTCTCCGATTTTACTTATAATGTTTCTTATCTCTTGAATGTTTTTGCTTTTTCCTATTAATATTTCATTACTGTGTATATTTATTTTATTTTTTTTATCGATGAAATCTCTTAAATTATTGATGGAGTTCATGACATCGACTACCTTAAATGGTTTTGTAAAGTAATCATAAGCTCCCATTTTCATTGCCTTTACTGCTATTCTTACTTCACTAATATAAGTTATCATTATTATAGTTGTGTTAAGCTTTAGCTTGTTAATTCTTTCTAAAACTTCCAGTCCATCAATACCCGGGAGTTTTATATCGATTATAGCTAAATCAATTGGTGTTTTTTGTATAATTTCTAACCCTTTTTCTCCTGTCTCTGCTGAATATACATTAACATCGTCCAATTTTTTTAATCCAACCTCTAAAGAATATCTAATACTTTTTTCATCATCTATTATTAAAATATTCATTAATCAACTCTCCTTTTCGGTACAGTAATAATGAACTGGGTACCTTCTTTGTACTTGCTTTTAACTTCCAATTTTCCATCATTATCTCTAATGATTTTATAGGCTGTAGATAAACCAAGTCCCGTTCCATCTTTCTTTGTGGTGTAAAAAGGTTCAAATATATTTTTAATTTCATCATCTTTTATTCCTACACCAGTATCTTCAATTATAATTTTCACTTCCTTATTCAAATCTATAATTTCTATATTTATATGTCCTCCATTTTCAATAGCTTGTATAGAATTTTTAATGATATTAATTAAAGCTTGTTTTATGTTTCTTCTATCTACATCTAGATATATTTTTTCTTTGTTTTCTTTAATATGAACTTTTATATCATTGTTGATCATTTCAGACCTTAAAATATTCACACTCTCATTAACTATTTGGCAAATATCCACTTTAGCCTGTTCTGTTTTTCTGGTTTTTGAAAAGTTTAAAAAGCTAAGAACAATATTGTTTAAATCATCAATTTCTTCTTCTATTAAATTTAGTATTTCTTGTTTTTCATCTTCGTCTGCAATATTTCCTTTGTATAATTCAAGCAAATTACTCAATCCAGCT
>JAABRS010000245.1 GCA_011390775.1 Clostridia bacterium
GCTGGAGTCCAATAGTTTCTTTATGCGGTTTTGGTCTGATTAGTAGTATTTTCATGTTATATCCTTGCCTAATTTATAAACTGCAATTTCGGGCATAAAAAATCTTTCTTTTATAATAGTAAAGGATTCTACTAAAAAATGATTTGATATGAGCTTTCTAAACTCAGCATCTGATGGATAATGAGCAGGTCCTGTAGTTAATTTAACAAAAAAAAGGGCTAGTTTGTCATAAAATGTATTTCCACTTGCAAAGGATATGTATATCTTGCCATTATCAGATAACAATCTATATAATTCAAATATCACTTTATCTAGGTTTTTATAATATGGTAATGAATGGGTACATATAATTATATTGTATTTATCTTTTATCTTATCCAAACTCTCTGCATTTAAATTTATATGTTCAGTCTTGGGATTTCTCAATCTGGATATTTTCAACATTTCTTCTGAAAAGTCTATGCCGGTTATCTTGAAATTATTATATTTCTTCTCTAATATACTTATGAGTTGTCCTGGACCACATCCCAGATCTAATACTTTCAAACTTTCATCTTCTTTATTGTCTTCATCGATAATTTTTGAAATACAATTTCTAGTTGGACTTAATGAATACTTTTGTACCCATAATCTATCATATTTTTTTGCCCAAAAATTCCATATATTTGATGTCATATTCTATCTCCTATTTTTTCAAAATATATTTCCAAATTCTCTTAGAGGTAATTAATCTTAAATGTAATCCATAAAAGGCTAAATAAAACAATAATCTTGGAAGCTTTGATGGAAGCACAAGATGTAAGAAATCAAACTTTTTAGGATCTTTAGTCGTTAAATCATTTTTTAGTAATTCATAAGTTTTAGTGCCTCTAATTGGAGTTAGTATGGATATTGTAAATACTTCAATTTTATTTTCTTTTATAAATTGACCTAGTTTTTTAAAATCTTTTAACCTATAATCTGGATTTACAATAAAAAGAGCGGATAAGTCTATTTTTTCTTTTTTTAAAGATGAAATTACTTTAGGATAATCTAAAGAATCTGTAGTCTTTTCATAACCCTTTAGTTCTTCATTATTATTAGTTTCAAATCCTACAATTACTTCAGTTAAACCAGCTTCTTTTAGCTTAGTTAATAAATCTAAATTTTCTAAGATAAAATCAGATCTTAAATATCCGATTATCTTCTTGAGTTTAATCTTTTTAAAAGTATCTATAAATCTTAAAGCATCTCTTCTATTAGAAAAAAGTACATCATCTACTATCCAAAAAAAGTCTGAATCAATACTTTCAATCTCCATTGCTATTTTATCGTAGTCAGATGGTATATAATGTCCTCCATTTAACTCTTTGCAGTAGCAGAAGGAACATTTGTAATTGCATCCTATACTGCCTTTAATCAAAGCTACTCTTCTTTTTTCTAGAAATCGTGTCTTGTTTAGTATTCTATGAAAAGTAGTTCTATCAGGTATAATCTCTTCTTGTTGATTTACAAATTCATTTTCTCCTATATTCCATTCTTTCTTTTTTAAATTTTCATTATAAATATTTGAATCTATGCCTTTTAGAATTGCCTTTCTTTTTCCATCTCTAATACTTTCTATTAAATTTTTAAAACTGTTTAATCTTTGACTGGTAAATACATAATCTACATATTCTTTATGAAACTTATTACTATTTAACTGAACATGGACTCCACCTATTATTATTTTAACTTTGGGAAAATTTTCTTTATATTTTTTAGCTTCTTCAATAATTTTTCCTTCTGAAACATTATAACCTGTTAGTACAACTATATCTGGTACTACCTTTGGCTCTTTTAACGAATACAGCTCATCTACTATATGATTTTCTACATTTATATCTTCTAAAACTCCTTTTAAATATTCCAATTCTAGTGGTTCTACCTTTACTGGTTCAAATCTAGAAAATATAGTTTTTGTTCTTACTTTTTTTAAAAATACAATCATAAATTTTCCACCTTAATACTACCTTTTTCTTTAAATACATTATGTTTAATATTATATGGTTTATAAGAAAATAATGGAGCTAGAGTTTGAATAAATTTGTTTATAAATAGATTACTATGATGAATATATAAATATTTTTTCTTTTCTTTGCATCCAATTTTCAATTTACTTTCTTCCGCTGTTTGTCCAAATTCTATTACTTGTATATTTTTTTCTATTCCAATTTCTACAATTTTTAGCAACATATTGTAATACAAGTCATATTTTCTGTTATCTTCTTTTTTAAATCCTCCAAATAAGAATAAAAGTTTTTTGTTTATTTCTTTTATCTGGATAAACCCTATTATTCTTTCCGTATCTATATCTGTAAATTCATAAATTTCTGCTTCGAATTCCTGAAAAAAATATGCAGGTAGTATTTCTAAAGGATTCTCTGTTCTATTCATAATACTAATATATAATTCATAATGTTTTTTGATTGAAGAGCGAGGCTCAAAATTACAGGGTAGTTTAAGCAATCGTCTCTATTAAATAGTTTTAAATATATATTTAAACCAAAAAGAACAACTA
>JAABRS010000246.1 GCA_011390775.1 Clostridia bacterium
AGCTCTGTTGTTTTCACTTATCAAGTATCTTATCTCTTTTACTATTTTATCTGTATTATCTTTTTTACCCTCAAAAAAAATTTTAATCAAAATTACAATATTTACCCCAAGTATTATACTTAAAATAGTTTCAGTTGTATTCATTAAAGTCCTCCTGTAAAGTCTAAACCGAATTTATATATTTTGTCTAAAATATCTTTTCCTATCATATTTTCTTCTGTTGGACAAACTTCAAAAGATATATTTCCTTTGAATTCTGCTTCATTTAAATATTCTTTTATTTTAGTAAAATCAACTACACCATCTCCTGGTATCCAATGTTTATCTTTTATTCCGTCGTTATCTGAAAGGTGAAGGTACTTAATTTTATCTTTATAATCTAATATTAATCTTCCTTTTTTCTTTGAAGTCAACCAATCGTGAGAAGAATCATAGCAAAATTTTAATTTTTTAGAATTTATTTCCTTAAAAATAATATCTAATAGCTTCTCGTTTCTTGTATTTTCTATTACTAATTCTACACCTAGTTTTTCTGACTCATTCAATATTCTATTTATATTCTTTAATCCATTATCTATGCTTTCGGGAATGAAATAATTATTTTCTATATGTATTACTAAAGCTGGTATATTAAATGTATAACAATCTTTTATCCACCTTTTATATACATCAACTATAAATTCACTTGATTCATCATTGCTCCATAAATCATTACATTTCAAATAGCTTCCATGTATATTTTCAATTGATAGACCAGTTTCTAATGTTGTTCTTACAAGGTCTTCTTTCTTATATTCCCAAAATGCTACTTCATCTCCCCACCAAAGCATCGTTGAGTCGAAGCCTGCTTTTTTTATATTCTGAAGTCTTTCCTTTATTGGTAGATTAATACCATACCAGGAAAACATACCTAGTTTTTTTCTGTTTTCATCTCCATTAATCATCATTATCTCCTAAAATTACTTCATCATTCCATAAATATCATCAGTTTTTTCCTCTATGAATTTTTTAGCATCCATTAATCCTTGATTATATATTTCAGACCCTATACTTTCAATAAAAAATTCATATAAAAGATCCGCTGCTAATATACCGATTTCTTCTCCTCTTTCTTTATA
>JAABRS010000247.1 GCA_011390775.1 Clostridia bacterium
AAAAATATTCTATTATATCTTCAATTATCCGTTTTTTTCTGTGATCAGATAGTTCTATATTATTTTTCATACTTATATACTTATTATTTTTCTAACTATATTTAAGGGAATCGATATCTGTTCTACTACAACTTTACCTGTATATTCATTTGCTTTATCATTTTTAAATCCATATTTTTCTCCTATAAAGGTTACAGTTTTATCTGCTCTTATACAAACTTCATAAATATCCCCTGTGTTGTGATTGAATCCTGATGGGGTATCAACAGCAAGTACTTTCTTAGCTGAGTTATTAATAACTTCAACAATTTCTTTATATATTCCTTCTATCTCTCTACATAAACCTATACCAAAAATACAATCAACTATAAGATTAGAATCTTTTATATTATTTTTAAAGAATGGAAAATCTTTTTTTCCTTCTAAAAAACTAATATCTGCTTTTAAGTTTTTAAGAATATCATAGTTTAGTCTTACAGAACTATTTAATTTGTTTTCATTTCCTATGATGTAAACTTTAATATTACTACCTCTGCTTAAAAGATGTCTAGCCAAAACTAATCCATCTCCTCCATTATTTCCACTACCGCATACTATAGAAATATCATCTAGATTTTCATTAATATTTTTTAATATTCCTATACCAGCATTTTCCATTAATATCTCTTCAGGAATTCCTAGTTTTTCAACAGCATATTTATCAATTTTTTTTACATCTTGGGATTTAAGATACATAATTATCACCTCATCTATTAAAATATCAGTTATCACTAATAAAAACAAGAAAAAAAGAACACTTGTTCAAAAGTGTTCTTGATAATTATATTAAATTATTTTACTATTTCGTCTTTTTCTCCCTTTAAATATTTTATGTATCTTGCTAGAGCATACATGAAATCCGAAAGCCTATTGACAAATTTATAATCATAAGGGGTTTCTATATCTTCTACTAATCTTGCAAAGGTTCTTTCTGCTGTTCTTGTTAGTGATCTAACTACATGAGTGTAAGTGGCTGATCTGCTCCCGCTGTAATATATAAAGTTTTGTAATTTCCCACTTTTACTCTGGAAAAAATCTATTTTATTTTCAAGAAATTCTACATCTTCTTCTTTAATGTTTTTGTACTTAAATCTAGAAGATATATCTGTTCCTATTTTATAAAGCTTATATTGGATTTTTTTTAAATCTTCATCGATTTTACTTTTTTCTTCCACCTGTAAATCTTCTTTAATTATACTTCTTAAATGTCCTATATTAGCATTTACTTCGTCTACTTTTCCCTGTACTTCTAAAAGTATATCCGTTTTCGATACTTTTTCTCCTTCTACAGTAGAGGTGAATCCTTTATCTCCTTTTTTTGTATATATTTCCATTAAAAAAACCTCCTCGCTTTTTAATATTATAC
>JAABRS010000248.1 GCA_011390775.1 Clostridia bacterium
ACTCTAGCCACTATATATCAATTAGGTTCTAAGGATATAACCTTAATTCCTTTTTATCCCAATATTGATATTGTTCCAGATAATATAGATTATATTATTACTCCTGAAGAATATAATTATCTTAAGAAAGCCTCGGGTAAAATAATAAATATAGGTAATAGAATATTTGACATAAATACAGTTTTAGATATACTGTCAATACTTGATGTAGATTCTAATACCAGCGAAAAAATAATATTAGAATACTCCTTAAAAATTCCTAATCTTTGGAAAGGGGTAAACTATACTCTGGAAAACAAAAGAATACTTTCATCTCAATGGAGAATTCTTTTAGATGAACTTTCTGAAGGTGTAATGATAATAGATGATAAAAATAGAATTACTTTATTAAACGACACTTTCAAAAGTATTATCGGAGAAAAAGAATTTGAATTTGAAGGTATTACTTTATCAAAATTAAAATCATACTATCCTAACTTAGGTGTGTTAAATAAAGATTCTGAAATAGAAGATGAACTTTTTATTTATAATGAAAAAAAATTAATCCTTACTATTAAGAAAGTTTTATTTAATAATACCTACTACGGAAAAATAATCCTTGTTAAAAAATATAGAGATGTAGTAGAAGTACAGCAAAAAATCCATAAAGAAATAATCGGTAAAGGTTACTATTCTAAATACACATTTGATTCTATAGTCTGTAACAATGAAAAAGTTAAAGAGCTTAAAGAAATAAGTAAGAAAATTGCAAATTCCAGCAATTCTATTTTAATTTCAGGAGATTCCGGCACTGGAAAAGAACTTTTTGCAGGATCAATACATAATTTTTCCAATAGAAAAGCTAAGCCTTTTGTTGCTGTTAACTGTGCGGCCATCCCTGAAAACTTGTTAGAATCTGAACTTTTCGGATATGAAGAGGGTTCATTTACCGGAGCAAAAAAAGGAGGAAAAATAGGTCTTTTTGAAAGTGCAAACGGTGGTACTTTGTTTTTAGATGAAATTGGAGAACTCCCTCTTAACCTTCAAGGTAGACTTTTAAGAGTATTACAGGAAAAAGAAATAATGCGAGTAGGAGGCGATTCTATTATAAAAATAGATACTAGAATAATTGCAGCTACCAATAAAAATCTTTGGAATATGGTTGAAAAAGGAAATTTCAGAAAGGATTTATTTTTCAGGCTTAATATTTTTAATCTTGAAATACCTTCTTTGAAGGAAAGAAAAGAAGATATAAATCTTCTTATGGATTACTATCTAAATAAATCCTACAAAAAAGTTTCGCCAACTTTATCTTTTAAAGCTTTTGCAGAAAACTATTCCTGGCCTGGAAATGTTAGAGAGCTTTTTAATGTTTTAGAATATATGTCCACTGTAAGCGAGGATAATCTCTATATTTCAAACTTGCCTTCTTACTTAAAGAAGCAAGAATATATGAACTTTAATATAAAAAAATTGGACTTAAATTCTACAGAGTTTTTAACCTTAAGAGTTATAAGTTATTTAAATAAGAATAATAAAAACTCCGGTCGTCGTAGTATAAAAGATCAATTTGAAAAAAAATACATATCCTTATCCGAGATTGAAATTAGAAAAAATATTGATTTTTTAGAAACCAAAGGATATATTAAGATTTATAGAGGTCCTAAAGGATGCCTGGTTACTAAAGAAGGTTTACAAAAATTAAATGAAAATCTGAATAATTAAAGGAGTGAAATTTTGAATAAATATATAAATAAAATGCAAAACATACCTTTAATAGATATCTTCTCTCAAAAGGAAATTGAAGATTATTTGGAAAAAGGCTATTTTAAAATTAAAAAATATCAGAAAAATTCAATTATTCATATAGATGGCGATAAGTGTACAAAGATAGAAGTAATTCTTTCCGGTACCGTAGTAGTAGATCGAATAGATTATTCCGGGAATCTATTCACTATTACCGACTTTAAAGAAGGAGGTGTTTTGGGAGCGAATCTCCTTTTTTCAAAGAAGCCCTATTATCCTCTTACTATAACTTCAAATACAGATACTGTTATGCTTGAAATAGAAAAGGATTTTCTACTCAAACTACTTTGGACCAACAAGAAATTTTTAGAGTCTTATCTGGAATTTTCTTCTACTAATACTGCAAGATTAACCAGCAAACTCAAGTATTCTGTTAATAAAACTATAAGAGAAAATATAATTAATTTTTTAAAGGTAAATCATAGAAAAACAAATTCTTTAAAAATAAAATTGAAAATAACAAAAAAAGAATTGGCAGAAAATTTTGGCATAAATAGAACCTCTCTTTCAAGAGAGCTTAAAAAGATGAAAGAAGAAGGTTTAATAGATTTTGATAATAACTCAATCACAATAAGAGACTCCAATATTTTAAATTAAATAATTTTATCAATAAGTCTTAAAACACTAGCTTTTAAGACTTTTTTTTGTTCAATTATATCCGTTTCATATGTAACACTTTATTTTTCATCTATACCCTATAATGTTAATTAAGTTAAAAAACAAATAGAGAGGTGCAGGTATGACGAA
>JAABRS010000249.1 GCA_011390775.1 Clostridia bacterium
TGTATAAATATAGCAATTTCCTCCAAAAGATTTCCTTTTGAACTGGCACTTTTTAGTACTATACTATTAGAATACTTATTGAGTTCTCTATACTCTTCATCATTTAAAGACTTAGCAGTATAGATTATTACAGGGATAGTAAGGGATTCTTTTTTTATAAATTTGCATACATTTATCCCACTGCTTCCCTTTAGATTAAGATCAAGAACTAAAGCATCGTAATTTTTATTTCTTATTTTTTCAATTGCATCACCAGCATTATCAGCAGTATCTATATCTAAATTCCAATCTTCCAACATTTCAGTTATTGATTTAACTTCTAAATCCTCATCCTCCACTAGAAGTATAGATTTAGGCACTTTATTAATTACTCTAGTTATATTATCTATAACTTCTTTTGCATCAACTTCAATATTAGGAGTTTTTTGAGTGTATCCTACTGCACCCATTTTTTTAAAATTTATTTCATTATCTCTATCTTTAAAGCTCATAATATGTACGGGGATTCCTCTAGTAGCAGGATTGATCTTTAGTTCTTTAAGAACCCTACCTCCGCTAATATCTGGAAGGACAAGATCCAGCATTATACCGTCGGGCTTATTAGTAGAAGCCTTATTTATACCTTCGTATCCACTTAATGCAGCTACCACCTTAAATCCCATGGTATTTATATATGGTTTAATAGCCTTAATGAATTCTACATTGTCCTCTATTATTAAAATAAATTTATCAGAATCATTCACATCATCAGATAATTCCCAAGAATCCGTTGCTCTTCTACCTGCATTATTTTTTCTAACATCATTTTTCGTCGGAAGATGTATGGAAAACTTACTCCCCTGATTAAGATTACTCTCTAGGGTTAATTTAATATTTAAAAGGGAGGCCATTTCAGTAGCTATGGCAAGACCCAAACCTGTCCCACCAAATTTTCTAGTAATAGAATTATCTCCCTGGCTAAATTTTTCAAATATCTCCTGCTGTTTATCCTCTCTAATGCCAATCCCTGTATCTTCTACAGTTATTTTTATTGAATAATCCGGCAAATCACTTTTATCAAATACTAGTCTTACACTACCTTCTTCAGTAAACTTAAAGGCATTTGAAAGAAAATTATTCAGTATTTGCTCCAATTTCATCTTATCTGTTATAAATTCCACCATCAAATTATCTTCTATTTCAAAATCCAGTCCTCTTTTTTCAGCTGTGGTTTCAAATTTTTTCTTCATTCTTTGACCTAGATTAATGGTAGATACCTTTTCTTTGAATACTTCCATCTTACCGCTTTCGATTTTCGATA
The DNA here is from genome assembly GCA_011390775.1 of Clostridia bacterium. Classification (GTDB taxonomy): domain Bacteria; phylum Bacillota; class Clostridia; order Tissierellales; family Dethiosulfatibacteraceae; genus UBA8670. The sequence continues at coordinate 1,301 of JAABRS010000249.1, forward strand.
TATCTAAAAGGTTGTTGATAAGTTCTAAAAGTTCATTTCCAGCACTCTTCACAACCTCTATTTTTTCTCTGTCTTTAGGATTTAATGATTCTTTCTTGCTCAGCATGTTTGAAATAAGTATGATGGAATTTAAAGGAGTTCTAAGCTCGTGGGACATATTTGCCAAAAAGTCGGATTTTGTAGTATTTGCTTTTGAAAGCTCCCGGGTACTTTTTAAAAGTTCCTTTTTTTGATTTTCTAACTCTATATTAATTCTTTCCATTTCTTCATTTGTATGTTCAAGCTCTCTATTGCTAACTTCTAATTCTTTAGTATTTTGCTCTAATTCCCTGCTTTTTTCTAGCAACTCATTATTAAGTTGTTCCGTATTTTTTAAAATCTTAGAGATTTCTTCTTTTCTTCTTAGATTTGATATATATGGAGGAAGGAGCTCACTTAATGAATCTATTAATTCTAAAGTCTTTGCATCATAACCTTTACTTGAAGCTAACTCTACTACACCCTGGAGCTGGTATAGAGATTTACCTATTGGGAAAACATAAATACCCTTTGGTTTTATTTTCATTGAAGATGCTTCTAGAATTATATCGTCCTTGTCTATATTATTTATATGCTTAGGGTTGAAAGTTTCTCCAACAATCCCGATTAATCCTGAACCCTTTGTAAAAGGTTTTCTTTTTTCGCTGTCAACTAAAGGAGTACCTACTTCGAATTGAAACTTATCGGTTTTTTCATTAAATGAATACATAGCACAGTATTCGCTGCTAGTTTTTTCCATTAAATAATTCACATAAACCTTTCTCATGCTTTCTATATTTTCTTGGTTTGCCAGCAAACTATGAAGTTCACTTAAAGTATCCTTGTTAGAAATCATATTACCGATAGAAAAAATCATTCGATTAAAGTTTTTAGCTAATTTGCTTATTTCATTATCTCCTTTTACGGGTTTAACCCTAAAATCCTTATTATCTATAACATTACTTATATTATCATTCAAGCCATTTATACTATCCAGTACACCTTTAAGAACGAAGGTATTTAAAGCTGCTATAAATAAAACTATTAAAGAAAATACTGCTATAATAAAAACAAAAATTCCTCTGCTTTTGTTATCAATATCATCAATATACTCATTGATATGGTCCTTTGTATGAGCCGAAAGAGTAGATAACTCCGTTTCTAATAAATACAAATGAGCCGCACCCTTTCCT
>JAABRS010000250.1 GCA_011390775.1 Clostridia bacterium
AGGCTTGCCTGAAGAAACTCAAATACAATTTTTAGATTTTAGTGGAAATGTAAGGGTAACTCAAGCTATGACTACAGAAAAAGCCAGAGTACTGAGAGCCCTAGGCGAATTAGAATCAATATCATTAACAGATATATTAGGTTCAGTCGAAGGAGGATACGAATCTGTTAAATCTGCAGCATCTAGTAAAAAAATTATGATATATCTAACAGATGCAGCCTTAGGTGTAGGAAGTTCAGAAAAAGAACATTTTGACGAACTTTTAGATGAAATTAAAGAAGATAAAATAAATGTTTTATGGGTAGGGCTAGGAATTGATGAAGATGAAGATTTTAAATATGCAGCAGAAAAATCCGGAGGAGATTATATAATAGCCCAAGAAGTTGATGAACTTAAAGATAAATACAATGAAGTACTTAAAAAGATAATAGAAACTCCTCAGTCAGAAAGTACTAATATAACCATTAATATAGAAAAATATTCACCTCTAGGGGAAGTAACCACCTACTCTCAAAACAGACTGGTTGAATTGTCACCTATTAAAAGAACCGAAGAAATAAAAACTACACAAACTGTAAACTACGAATACGGTAAAAAACTTGAAAGATTTAACTTAACAGCAGCAGAGCTTCTATCGGGAGACTCTATACCTGGAGAAGAAAGCATTATTTCAAAAAGAATTGATTTAAGGTCCTCAGGTAAAAACGAAGCAGCCTTAATAGAAGCTGAAGAAATAATATATATGAATAGGCTAAAAGGAGTAGAACCTCCTAACAATAAAAGATTTTTAGCCTTAGTTTTAAATATAGAAAATATTTTAGAAAAACAAAAAGTCGTAGTATATCCCGACGGCAGCGGACATCCTGCATCTTGGGTTGGAGGAGGAGCAGAAGGTGAAGTAGTAGAGATGAAAATTCCATACATGATACCTAACTTTACATCTCACTTTTATCTGGGATACAACGGCGAAGGCATTTATCCTGCTGCATCAGCTACCTGGCTTGCAGAAGATCCTATAGCTTCACCGGGAGATTATTCTATTACACTAGATCCCGACACAAAGGACAAAGGTGTCTTAATATTTTTAGTGCCAGAAGAAGAAATGCAGCAGTCATCCCTACATTTTTACGATACAAATTACGGCCACATAAATATACCACTAGTAGGAAAAATAAAAGAAAAAAATTTTGAGGTAGAGAATATGCCGGAAGAACTACCACAAAAAATTACCGATAGTTTTTCTTTGGAAATCAATGGATATGAAGATTTTAAAAGTATTCAAGGAATGATAGAGTCTGAAGAAAATACCTCTTTTAGAGTAGTAGAAGGAAACTTCATTTCAAATATGCAGGCATTACTTGAATTAGAACCAGCAGAAAGATTTTTGCTTAAAATGCCGACTGAAAGTGGAGATTTTTACTTTCCTCTAAGCAGTGCTACAAACATTATCCCATCAGGATTTTATAAACCGAGAAAATTATCCCCGGGTTCATTTAATCTTGTAAGGTGGTCATTTCAAATACCCGATTCTTTGAAAAATAACTCTACGGAAATATTTGTAGATTTGCAAGGAGAAGACAAAATTGTAAAAGTAAGTGATGGAAATAAAATCCAGGCAACCCCGGGCAGCACATATACTACAGAATACGTAGATATAACTGTAAACAACCTGCAGCATTATCCAGGTTATATACAGGGCATCGGAAGCAATAAGCTGGTCCTTGATATAACTGTAAAAGACAAAAAAGATGGATACGCATCAACAGGTATACCTGATATATTTTTGCTGGAAAATCTAGATCATGACAGTGAAGATGAATCTGATTATGAATACGACTATACGGAAAGCGCCGGATTAGGAAACTTTGCGAAGCAGGGAAAATATTCAGATAAATATATAGAAGCAGAGAATAATGGGTTTGACCACTTATTAGGTTTTGCAAAAGACACACCGGTTTACGATGGAACCAGCAGAAGAGGTTTTTTAGTATTTGACCCTGATGAAGAATACACCTGGGTACTAAAATCCCCATATATAGAAGATTTAGAAGTAGAAATACAGGAAGGCAGTTACCCCTATGATATATTTGGAGAAAAGAACTACTACGATGGAGATTCAACTTATGAAAGGGATATAAACGAAGCTTTAAATGAAAGAATAGAAAAATACAGGAAAATTCATCCGGAAAAAGTTGAATCCTATGATACTCCTAACTCAGCCTTGGAAAACAAAGAAGCAAAACGAGAAATCCATACACCGATGATAAGTTACTACGGAGAAGAAAAATTTAGAAGTATAAAAAATATCAACGACGTTTATAATATCTTAAAGGATATAGAATACATACCAATAGAAGATTGGGAAAACCCATTTAAATACAGGACTTCAAAAGAAGCTAAGTTGATAATTTGTTGCTCTGGAGTTGGAGTCAACATCATGACAATCCCAATCGGGCCATTCCGTTCACTACTCTCTCTCAGTTAGCTATTTTGTGTTTCCCTCA
>JAABRS010000251.1 GCA_011390775.1 Clostridia bacterium
CTTCTCGATCTCCTTCAACTTCCAAGTCAGTATAAAACTCTTCATCAATTGATTGCCACTGAGTAAAACTACCATCTAAAGTCCATTGATATTCTAGTTTTTCTTCTGCATCAACACTTGTTACATTAATATAAGGTTTTTCATTTCCACCGATTTCACTTCCTCCGCTGTTATCGATTCCTCCCTGAGCAAAAATACTCATTGGTATTAAAGAAAGAATTAAAACAGTAACTAAAGTCCAGTATAATATTTTCCTTTTACCTAACATGATTTCTCCTCCTTTACTTTATTTATCTAAATATTCTGCTATTATTTTTATAAACTCGCAGCGTCTAACATTGTTTCTTACTTTAAAAGTACCGTCAGGATAACCCTTAACAATAGCCTCTCCTGTAAGTTTTCTTAAAGTTTCTCTTAAGTGAGCTGGCACTTCTTCTAAGTCTTTATATTGAATTTCTATATCTGTCTCATCAAGAGCAAATACTTTAGCTGCTGCTTTTAATACATCTTCTCTCGTAGCCATTTGTTTTGGATTAAAGTTTCCTTTTTCGTCTAATTCCATAGCATTTGATGCTACTGCTTGCCTTACATAATCTTTAGCCCATTGAGCTGCATTTTCTATGTCTTTGATTTCAGCTATATCATCATTTTCTAATCCTAAAGCATTTACTATTACTTTAGCCATTTCTTCTCTTGTAATGTAGTTGTCAGGATTAAAATTCCCTTTTTGATCTCCACAGACTATATTCATACTGACTGATTTGTAAATAATTCTTTCGGACCAATGGCCTTTAGAATCCAGTAGTTTAGGGAAATTTGGATATAGTGCTGTGGAGTATGTAGAAAGATGGTATACTGTTGCAGACACTGTATTGTTTTCAGTATCTACTTCACAAGGAACTGCTATCCACATTTCTAAATTTTCATCGTAGTGTAGAATTTTTATATCTTCTTCACTTAAGCCTTGTGGTATTCCTGCTTCATTGTATTGGAATATTAGCTCTATACCTTCTGGAAATTCGTGGATTATATTTCCACTTGAATCCATAAACATAATATCGTATGCATCATCTCCTATTTTTAATATTCTTGAGCCGTATCCTTCTTCTTCAAGTTTTGTTATTACATAGTCCACAGGTTCATCAAATGTACCTTCAGGAATTACTATACTAAGGTTAAAACCTGTAATAACAGAATCTTTACCATCTTCCTGCACAAGTTGTCCTGTGAATTCTTGAAGTTTGGATTCAGGAACTTCTTCATCATTTATTGCTACTTCTCTATTTGCAGGACTTTCTCTTTTTTCCTTAATAGTAAAATCTAAGGTTAATTCTGATATATTACCTGCTTCATCTTCTGCAAATACGCTAAGTGTATAATCATCAGCTTTAGTTATTTTTGTTGATGATAGAAAATCTCTGTCATTTAATTTGATCTCTAAATTATTTAGTTTTGAACTATAGTTATCTGTTATTTCTACTATAGGTTTTGCACTTCCTAAATAAGATTCACCATCTTCTACACCTTTTATACTTATTTTCGGTGGTGTTTTATCTATTACAAAGGTTATATTTTCTATAGATTCAAAACCATTACCTTTAGCATTGACCGTAAGTTTATATTTTCCTTCTTCTTCTAAGTTATATCTTCCTTTAGAGTCTAATGTAATTCCATTTTTTGTCATTGTAATTTCTTCATTATCACCGGTGGTTTCTATAGTTATTCTAACTCCTGTATTTTTGTAGTCATTATTTTTTATACCGCTAATATTTATCTTCGGTGACCTTCCATCTACAGTAAATTCTATTGTTTTTTCGCTGATATTTTTATTTAAATCTTCTGCTGTTACCTTAAGAGTGTAATCTTTTCTTGTACTTTCTGCTTTTACTGTAAATTTACTGTTATATGTTTGTGTTTTTATATCGGATATAAGTTCAGCTTCCCAGATACCAGTTTCATTTAATGTAATATTTATTTCCGTATCGCTGCTCACTATATCTCCATCTGATATACCAGATATGCTTATTACAGGTGCTGCTTCATCTATTGGATTCACTACACCTTCAATAATTACTCCACTTGGTATTATTCTTCTAAACATTACGTCGCTTATTTTTTCCCCAGCTTCATTCCATACTGCATAGAGAACTTCTCCACTTGATGGCATTCTAATCTGACATTCTGCCTGAGCTGCTACCTTATTACCAGTGTCTTTAGCTAGCCAGTCCCAGACATATACTTCTTCATCTTCTTCAAGTTTTTCATTAAATTTGCCTTTACTGTCTGGATTTGGAATTTTTTCTACAGTATAGTAGGTATCACCAAAATCATCAGTATAGCTGTAGTAAAGATCCATAGGTTCTTTATCTTCAGTAGATTTTTTACCAGGATTTGTTGATGTACCAAAGGTTACCCAGAATACATTTTTTTTATTTCTATCCTCATCGTACTTAATATATTCATTTCCTTGTTCATCAATGCT
>JAABRS010000252.1 GCA_011390775.1 Clostridia bacterium
TTATTAAACTTTCTAAATATAAAGCACTTCAGGCTTTAGGGTCTTTTTATACATCTATATTTAGAGGTATTCCTCTTTTAGTTCAAGTTTTTATGGTTTATTTTGGTTTACCTCAAGTATTTCCTGCTCTTAAAGCATTGAATAGTTTTCAACTGGGTTGCCTTACCTTTGCTTTTAATTCATCCGCTTATATTTCCGAAAGTTTGAGAGGTGGAATACAAGCTGTTGATCATGGTCAAATGGAAGCTGCTCTATCTTTAGGCATTCCATATGGAAAAACTATTAAAGATATCATTTTTCCTCAAGCTATAAAAAGCGTACTTCCAAGTTTAATAAATGAATTTATAGGGTTATTAAAAAGTACAACTCTTATATCAACAATCGGTGTTGTAGAACTTTTACGTTCAGGTCAAATGATTGTATCAGATACCTATAGGGCTTTTGAACCCTATGCTGTTATTTCATTATATTTTTACGTTTTAGTAATGACGTTATCAATGGCAGGCAAAAGACTTGAAAGGTGGGTGAACAGAAGTGATAAACGTTGAAAATGTATCAAAATCCTTTGGTGATTTAGAGGTTTTAAAAAATATAAATCTTCAAATATCAAAAGGTGAAATAGTATCAATAATTGGTCCTTCGGGAAGTGGAAAATCTACACTTTTAAGATGTATGAATCTATTAGAAAAACCAACAAAAGGAAAAATTGTTATAAATAATATTGATATAACAGATAAAAAAGTTAATATAATGAAAATAAGGCAAAATGTAGGTATGGTTTTTCAACATTTCAATCTTTTCCCTCATATGACGGTTACCGAAAATATGATATATGCTCCAATTAAAGTTAGAAATTTAAAAAAAAGCACAGCTATTGAAAAATCAAATAAACTTTTAGCTCAAGTTGGACTTTCCGATAAAGCCTTAGTATATCCCGCTACATTATCCGGCGGCCAGAAACAAAGAGTTGCAATAGCAAGAGCCTTAGCTATGGACCCTGACATTATGTTGTTCGATGAGCCTACTAGTGCATTAGACCCGGAAATGGTAAAAGAAGTCTTGAATGTTATAAAAGGATTAGCTGAAACAGGTATAACTATGGTATTAGTTACCCATGAAATGGGTTTTGCAAGGGAGGTTTCTGATAGAATCTGTTTTTTAGATGAGGGGATTTTGGTAGAAGAAGCGACTCCCTCTGTATTCTTTTCTACTCCTAAATCAGATAGAGCTAAAGAATTTTTAGATAAAATAATGTAAAAAATAGATTTCTATTAAGAAATCTATTTTTATATCGTACTATTATATTTATCTATCAGAAGGAAAAATAAAATATATTCAATATTAACTAGAAGCCATTAAAGCTGCTAGTGCAATGGAATTGAGTTTAGTATCTTCATCATCAGCTCTTGATGTTAAAATAACAGGTGCTGTTGTACCTACAATAACTCCAGCTCCCTTAGATTTAGCTAAAAAGCCAAGTGCTTTATATAGTATATTTCCAGCTTCAATATCAGGAGCTAATAAGACGTCCGCATCTCCAGCTACAGGATGATCTATACCCTTTAGTTTAGCAGCCTCTATAGATACAGCATTGTCTAATGCTAAAGGTCCCGCCACCTGACATTCTTTAATTTCTCCTGCTTCATTCATTCTTTGAAGTTTATCTGCTTCAACAGTTGCCGGCATCTTCGGATTTACCTTTTCTTTAGCACATAGAGCTGCTACCTTTGGCATAGCTATTCCTAAAGCTTTAGTTACCATAAGGGAGTTTTCTATAATCATTTTCTTTGCTTCCAAGTCCGGTTCAATATTCATAGCAGCATCAGTAACAACTAAAAATTTGTGGTAAGATGGAACGTCAAACAAAGCTACGTGAGACAGAACATTCCCCGTTCTTAAGCCTTTTTCTTTATCCAATACGGCTTTTAGGAATATTGACGTATCCACCAATCCTTTCATCACCATATCCGCTTTTCCCGATGACACCAATTCTACAGCTTTCATTGAAGCAGCTTTCATATCATTAATATCTATTATTTCGTATTCAGATAAGTGTATTTCATTTTCTGCTGCGTTGGCTTCTATCATTTCTTGATTACCAATAAGCACAGCCTCTGCTATGCCCTGTTTTTTTGCATTATCTACTGCTTTTAGTACGTCTACATCTTCTGCACATGCTACAGCTATTTTCTTAGGTCCTTTTTCTTTTATTTCTTTAAAAAGTTCTTCAAAATTTTTAATCATAATAACCTCCATGATTGTATTCAATTATCTACTATCATTAAATCATAATGACTGATTATTTTCAATTAAAATAGGAGGTATTTCTACCTCCTATGATTTAAATTGATATATTATTTTTTAACAAATACTATATCGTCTATACAAAAATCGTCACCAAATGCTATTGATGTTGTATCTTTTATTGAGATCACTGCTTTTTCTTCACCAGTGCCA
>JAABRS010000253.1 GCA_011390775.1 Clostridia bacterium
AAAAAAGAACCTTTAATTTTAAGGTTCTTTTAAGGTATGAGATTGTTTAACTCATCCTTATATTTGAAAAGTAGTTTTTTAGACTCTTCTATTTTTTCTTTGTAGTTGTTATCTTTTATGAAAGATACCGCCACGCAATGTTTTACTTCACCATCTTTACCAAAAATTGGAATCCCTACTCCTATTGCTGATGGAAAAGTTTCATCCACACTTAATACAAAACCCTGTTCAACAATCTGGTCATATTCCTTTAGCAACTCATGGTGTTCAGTAATGGTATTTTCACAAATTTTTTTGAACTTTTTACCTTTTAAAAGTTTTTTAACTCTGTCTCTATCATGATAAGCCATTAAACACTTACCATAGCAACCTCTATTCATTGGAAAAAAAGTTCCTGGAACATAGTTTATCTTAAAAGGTTTAAAATTATCTACTGAAAAAAGAGAAATAACGTCATCTCCTTCTCTCTTTGCCAGGCCTGATGAAACTCTCAATTCATCGCAAATTTTTTCTAAAATCTCAACCACTTTGTTTTCATAATTACCGTTATCCAAATATACACAACCTAGATGATACGCAAAAGGTCCTATTTTATATTTTTTTGTTTCCGGATTTCTAATTACCATGTTGTTTTTTTCTAAAGTTTGAATAATTCTATTTATGCTGGTTCTGCTTATATCTAATTTTTTTTCTAGTTCGCTTATTCTGTATTCATAAGGACTTCTACCCAGTACATCCAAAACCTTCATAGCATTACCTACTGTAGAGCTTAATCCTTTAGTCATAATTTCATCTCCTAACAATCATTTTTATTTAAATACCAATCTATAGTTTTTTCTATTCCTTTTTCTAAATCTATAGTTTGTTTCCAATCTAATTTTTCTTTTATTTTTCTGCAATTTAGCTTATATTCTCTATCATGTCCTAATCTATCTTCTACATATTCGATTAAATCATTATTTATCTGTTTATCATTTAACCTCTTGCTTAGTCTGCAAATTAAAGCTTGAATAAATTTAATATTTTCTGTTAAGATGCCTGTCCCTAGGTTATATATTTCCCTATCATTCCCTTTTTTTAAGACAGCCATGATTCCTCGACAGTTGTCTTCTACATATATCCAGTCTCGTTTTTGCTCACCGTCACCATAGATAGGAATCTTTTGAGTTTTTATTAGTCTATTAATACTCATAGGTATAAGTTTTTCTTCATGCTGTTTAGGACCGTAGTTGTTTGAGGATCTAACTATGTTGTATGGTAGTCCGTAGCTTTTACCATATGCTTTTACTATCATTTCACCGGAGGCTTTTGATGCGGAGTAGGGGCTACTTGGATTTAACAAGGTGTTTTCATCAGCATAATCCTTGCTGTATCTATCTCCATATACTTCATCAGTAGATATTTGCAAAAACTTTTTATTATCAAAATTATTTTTCCAGTATTTTAATGACACCTCTAAAAGATTTTGAACTCCTAATACATTAGTTTCTAAAAATTTTTGAGGATTACTTAAACTTTTATCTACATGGGATTCTGCAGCAAAATTTATCACATAGTCAATAGGATATTTTTTAAATATACTTTCAACAATTTGAAAATTTCTAATATCACCTTTGTAAAAATGGTATCTTGATTCGTCAATTTTTTTTATATTATCTAAGCTACCGGCATAGGTTAATTTGTCAAGATTTACTATATAGTAATCTTCATAATTTTCAAAGATAAATTCTATAAAATTTGACCCTACAAATCCAGCCCCTCCGGTTACAAGTATGTATTTCATAACAGCTCCTTTTTAAAGTACAATCTTAATTATAGCACTAAATTATAAAAAGTAAAATATATGATATAATATAAAAAAATGTTAAAGGAGATGATATCATTGTCTAAAAAAGATGTAGAACTTTTCAACGACCAAGTTGTAAGACAGTACGACGTGGAAATGAAAACTAAATATAAAAAAGATTTAGACTTTTCACCTTTTAAAGAAGCTCTTTACGATTTTTCAGAAGAAAGATACCAAGAACTAAAAAAGTACATTATAGAAAGATCAATAACTGAAATACAAAATTCTCTGAAGAAAAATACACTTAGCACAGAAGAACTTATTCTTTTTTATTTAAAAAGAATAAAGAAGTATTCTTCAAAATACAATGCTTTAATAGAGTTAAATCCAGATGCCTTAACCATTGCCCGGGAAATAGATAATAAAAGACAAGAAGGCAAGGTGGAATCACTAATATCCGGAATTCCTATAATTTTAAAAGATAATATAGGCACAAAGGACAAAATGCATAATTCAGCAGGATCTGTAATCTTAAAAGATAGTAAAGTATTAGAAGACTCTCCTGTAGCTAAAAGAATTAAAGAAAAAGATGGTATAATACTAGCTAAAGCTAATATGAGCGAATGGGCCTACTATATGACTTCTAAAGGAGTATGT
>JAABRS010000025.1 GCA_011390775.1 Clostridia bacterium
AACCGAAGCCACAGGTTGATTTTAATGGTTTTGGAGATTCATCCCTTGATTTCGAACTTTTTGTTTGGATAAAAGATCCCTATCATTCAAGAGCTATAAAAAGCGATATTAGATTTGAAATAATTAAAATATTTAATGAACACAATATCGAAATACCATTCCCACAAAATGACATAAACATACGAAATGTTGATGAAGATTTTGTTTTAAACATCAGCAATAAAAAATAAAAAAATTCAAAAAAATTACCTTCTTACCCTTGACAAGGATAAGAAGGTATGTTATTTTATAATTGTAATTAGCACTCATTAAGAGAGAGTGCTAACAAAATCAAAAAATTAAAGGAGGTATCGATAATGTTTAACTTAACCCCATTTAACAAAAATAATTTACCTAGCAGAAGGAGCCAAGATGATTTTTACAGCATGATTGATAACTTTTTTAATGACGACTTTTCCTTAATGAGAGACCTTAAAAGAGACACATTTAAAGTAGATATTAAGGATGAAGGAGATAAGTACCTTATAGAAGCAGAACTACCAGGCGTTAAAAAAGATGAGATAGTTGTAGATTACGATGATGGTAAATTAACTATAGGTGTAGAAAGAAAAGAAGAAGTGAATGAAGAAAAGGAAAACTACATCCATAGGGAAAGAAGAATGGCTTCAATGGAAAGATGCGCATACTTAAATGATGTAGATGTTGAAAAAGTTGATGCAAAGTTAGAAGATGGTGTACTTTCAATCACGGCTCCTAAAATTGAAGGTAAGGAAAACAAGAAAAGGATAGATGTAAAATAAATTTCATTTAAATCTCAGACTGATCAGTCTGAGATTTATTTCTGCTTAGAGATAAATCAACTAACCAGTTTTTGAGCAAAGTTTTTATTCCAGCTAAAATTAAAACCGAAGAAATTACTATTAATATTGTGGTCCAATCCCAGTGATTAAAAATTAATCCGATAGATAATCCTGCTGCAGGAGGATGTTCTGCATCAAGTAAAGTCATAAAAAATAATGATACACCTACTATAAATCCGCCAATTAAGAGTAGGTGATTTTCAGAAATGTTTATACCACTTAAGGTAAGTTTATCTACAATAAAATATCCTGCTAATCCCGCTAACAAGCCCACTCCATAACCGCCTAAGAGTCTTCTTAGATCAGAAGAGTAGCTTCTGGGCAAAGTAAATACAATAAATGTAGTCGCTCCTAAGGTTGACAAAATAGCAGCATGCTTATTTATATCTAGCAAGAATAAGACTATAGTAAAGGTTACCATTCCTAGAAAACATTGATAAAGATGTTGAAGTATTCTTTTCTTTCCTTTTATTTCATATATATTCATATTAATCCTCCTGTCTTGTAATTATATTATATAACATTATTTATATTTCAAAAACCTTGAAGAAGTATTTTATAAGTGATAAAATAAATCAAATTGAGCTAAAAAGGGTAATGCTTATAAATGGGGGAATTAAAAGTGAATCAAAACTATAATAAAATATTAAAGATAAAGACATTTAATCGTTTTGAAATTTCAAAAGGAGATAATGTATTAGAAATTTCCAACCATGCATCTCAACTGGTTAATTTATTTAAATATCTCCTAATAAACGAAAATAAATTTAAAAGCGTAGATGCAATTATAGAAGATTTACATAGAGATAAGGAATATGAAAATCCCAAAAATGCAGTTCAAAATATGATTTACAGATTAAAAAAATACCTAAAAGAAAATGAGGTATTTGATGAAAGCAATATAGATTTTAAATATTCAAATGAAAGTTACAAGATGATGTTAAGTAATATTCATATTGATTTTAAGGATTTCGAGAGAAAGATAAAGAAAGCTGAATCAGAAGAAAATGAAGAATTAAAAATAAAAGCATATGAAGAAGCAATTGATATTTATAAGGGAGAATTTTTACCGGAATTACTATATGAAGATTGGATTATTCCTACTAGAAGTTTTTTAAGTAGGTTATATATTGAAACTGTTGATTATTTAATGAAATACTATAAAAGAAGAAATCTTATTGACAAAGGGATAAATTTAGGAGAAAAAGCAACAAAAATAGAACCCTATGAAGAAGAAATTCATATAAATTATGTAGATTTATTAATTTCTAAAGATAGAATACGAGATGCTAAAAAGCATTATGAATATATTACCAGCCTACTTTACAATCAGTTTGGCATAAGACCTAATGAAGAAATGCAAAAAGTTTACAATAAAATTAAAGATAAAACTAATGTTAAAACAAAAAATAATGAAAAAGTAAAATATTTATGGGAAGAAAATAAAGATAAAGGTGCTTTTTACTGCAGTTATAGTGAATTCTATCCAATTTATGTTTTAGAAAAAAGAAGAAGTGAAAGAGATGGAAGAGATTTAAATCCTGTAGCTGTTAAATTTTTTGATTCAAAAAATAGATTGTCTGAAGAAAAAAATGAAAGAATTATTAAAATATTTATCAATTCTTTAAGAAAAGGTGATGTTTTGTGTAGGTGGGAAGAAAATAGTATCCTGATTCTACTGCCGGCCTTAGATTTAGAGAGAGTCAAATTTGTTGTTAATAGAGTTAGTAATAGAATTAGATCCTACAAAGAGTTTAAGAATGTAGATATATTGATAGATGAAAATATTATTTTAGAAAATAAAAATTCCTTACCTATAAAGTAAGGAATTTTGTTTATTATTTTGCGTTATCGTCAACCCAATCTTTAGCTTCTTTTACAGCATCATTTGATGGTTTATTAACTTTAGTTTTTTTATCAACCTTTTCATTATCTGCCCAAGCTTCAGGAGGGTTAGAACCTGTTATTTTTTTCTTTGGTTCACATTTATCTTTAGTCATTATAATCACTCCTCATAAAGTTATTTGCAAAATTAAGAACATCATTATTTATTAATTACCCATTATGCTTAAATCTAAACAAATATAAATATTAATATCTAATAATAGTTGAGATATTTCTTCAGTAATGATAAATTATATATATCGAATAATTAGAGAGGTGAAAGAATGAGATTAGAAGAAAAATCGATAAATGCTCTAAGATTTCTTGGAGTAGATATGGTTAATAGAGCTAACAGCGGTCACCCAGGAATAGTATTAGGGGCAGCACCTATGCTGTATACTCTATATACAAAACACATGAATTTTGACCCAAAAGAAAAGAATTGGATGAATAGAGATAGGTTTGTTCTTTCTGCAGGACATGGATCAGCATTAATTTATTCAATGCTTCATCTTGCAGGATACGACCTACCGATGGATGAACTTAAAAACTTTAGGCAGTGGGGTTCAAAAACTGCCGGACATCCTGAATACATGCATACAGATGGTATAGAAGCAACCACAGGACCTTTAGGCCAGGGAGTAGGCATGGCGGTGGGAATGGCAATAGCTGAAAAGTATACTGCTGCTAAATTCAATAAAGAAGATACAAAGATAATCGACCATTATACTTATTCTATTTGCGGAGATGGTGATTTGCAGGAAGGTGTAACTCAAGAATCTGCAAGTTTAGCTGGACATTTAGGTTTATCAAAACTCATACTTATATATGATTCCAATGATATTCAGCTAGATGGACCTGTAGAAATGGCCAACTCAGAAAATACAAAAGAGAAATTTGAAGCAATGAACTGGAATTACATATTAGTTAAAGATGGAGAAGATACTAAAGAAATTAATAAAGCATTAAAAGAAGCAAAAAAACAAGATGATAAACCTACATTAATTGAAATAAAAACTAAAATAGGTATAGGATCTCCAGTAGAAGGAAAAAGTGCAGCTCATGGTGCACCTTTGGGAGATAAAAATACAATTGAAACAAGAAAAAGCTTAAATTGGAACTACGAACCTTTTGAAATTCCTCAAGATGTATACAATCATATAAAAGAATTTGTAGAAGAAAAGCATAAGAAATTATTAAAATGGGAAAAAGATTTAAAAGATTATAAAGAAAAATATCCTGAAGATTATGATATGCTTATGCAGATAGCTGGAGAAAAAGAATTTCAATTAGATTTTGATAAGGTATACAGAGATATAGAATATGTACCTGGAGAAAAAGAAGCAACAAGAGCATCTTCTGGTAATATAATAAAAGAACTGCAAAAAGTATCACCACTTCTAATTGGAGGAAGCGCCGACTTAACTGCTTCTACAAAGATTAAAGGTGCCGACGGAAACTTTGAATATAATAATCCTAAAGGTAGAAATATCAACTTTGGTGTTAGAGAACATGCAATGGCAGCAATAACAAACGGCATAGTTCTAAGCGGTCTCAAAGGATTTGCAGGAGGATTCTTCATATTTAGTGATTATATGAAGCCTGCTATGAGATTATCAGCTCTAATGGAAATACCTACAGCCTATGGATTTACTCACGATTCAATAGCAGTAGGAGAAGATGGACCAACTCATCAACCTGTAGAACAATTAGCTGGACTAAGAGCAGTACCAAACTTTAATGTAATACGACCGGCTGATGGAAATGAAGTAAAAGGAGCATGGAAGATAGCTCTTACTTCAAAGAAAACTCCAACAGCAGTGGTATTCACGAGACAAGGAGTACCCCAACTAGCTAAATCTTCTGAAAAAGAAGTAGAAAAGGGAGCTTACGTAATATCTCCTGAGAAAAATAAAATAGATGCATTACTTATTGCTACAGGAAGTGAAGTATCATTAGCAATAGAATCTCAAGAAGCACTATTAGAAGAAGGAATTGATGTGAGAGTTGTATCTATGCCATCTATGGAGCTATTTGATGAACAGAACCAGGAATACAAAGACTCTGTGCTACCTAAAGAAGTAGACAAAAGACTATCTATTGAAATGGCTTCATCACTAGGATGGGGCAAATATGTTGGTCTCAATGGTAAGACTATGTCTGTTGATAAATTTGGAGCAAGTGCAAAAGGAAGTCGCAACGTTGAAGAATACGGCTTCACAGTAGAAAAAGTAGTAAAAACAGTTAAATCAATGATGTAAATTTTTATAGCGCAGGAAACTGCGCTTTTTTCATGTGATTATTAAAAATAAAAGAATAAAAAATAGATATCTGTGTATCAATAAAATGAGTGCAAATAAATAAGGAAGGTGTTATTATGGGAAAAACTGTAAACATAGTTTTATCAGGAGAAGCAGGAGAAGGATTAAAAACAATTGAAAAATTAATAACAGACCTAGTTTCAAAATACTACTACTACTTTGCTACAAAAGAAGTAATGAGCAGAGTTAGAGGTGGAAACAACACCACAGAAATTAGAATATCCGAAGATAAGGTTTATGCCTTTCAGAAAAATATAGATGTTTTATTTTTGTTGAACGATAATGCTCTATATAGATTAGAAGAAAGAATAAACGAAAAAACTGTTATTTTTGGAAGTGAAAAATACAAAGATGACAAAATCATAAAAAATAAAAAAAGCAAACTAGAAATAATAGACTTAGATAAATTAGCAAAAGAAGCAGGGAACAAATTGTTTAAAAACACCATTATTTTTGGCTTTTTACTAGGAATGATGGAATTAGAAAGAGAAGAAGGAAATGAAAAAATCAAAGAATTCTTCAATGATAAAAAAGAAGATATTATTGACAAGAACATAGATGCACTAGAAATGGGCTATAAAAAAGGAGAAAACCACACAGACCTATTTAATATAAAAAAAGGAAATATTGAAAACTGTAAAAATATAAGCGGAACAGAAGCTGTGGGTATTGGAGCTCTAGCAGGTGGATGCAACTTTGTAGGATCATACCCTATGTCCCCGGCTACAGGAGTACTTACATATCTTGCTGCTAAAGGAAAAGAATTCGATGTATTGGTTGAGCAGGCGGAAGATGAAATAGCCGCATTAAATATGGTTATAGGTTCCTGGTATACAGGTGGAAGAGGTCTAGCAACCACTTCCGGCGGAGGATTTGCTCTTATGCAGGAGGCTGTAAGTCTTTCTGGAGTATCTGAAACTCCTTGTGTTGTACATATAGCACAAAGACCTGGCCCGGCCACGGGAATGCCAACAAGAATGGAGCAGGGAGATTTAAACCTTACAGTTTATGCAGGTCACGGCGAATTTCCTAGAATTATTGTAGCGCCAGGAACTTTAAAGGACGGTATCGAACTTACTCAAAAAGCTTTTTATTTGGCTGACAAATATCAGGTGCCGGCATTTATTCTAACAGACCAATTTTATGTAGATTCAAACTCTCAAATGGAAAAATTTGAATTAGATGAAAAATACTTAGAACAAAACATAGTTGAAACCGACGAAGATTATAAAAGATATAAAATCACGGAAGATGGTATATCACCAAGAGGCATTCCAGGCTATGGAAAAGGTGTAGTAAAGGGAGACAGCCACGAACATACAGAAGAAGGCTTAGGAACAGAAGATTTTAATATAAGAAGAAAAATGAATGAAAAAAGAATGAGAAAAACAGTAAAAATTTTAGAAGACTATATAGAACCTGAATTAATTGGAGATAAAGACTATAAAAACCTTCTAGTAGGATGGGGTTCAACCTATGGAGTTTTATCAGAATATGTAAATAAAAGTAAAGATTCAAAAACATCCTTTTTAAATATTAAACAGTTGTATCCTTTATCTGAAAATTTGAAAGAATACTTTGAAAAGGCAGAAAAAGTTCTAGTAGTTGAGAACAACTTTAAAGGGCAGTTGGCAAATTTACTAAAATTAGAACTGGGTATTAAAGTTGATGAAAAAGTACTTAAATACAGTGGAGAACCATTTAGTATAGAAGAAATAGAAAGCAAGTTAAAGGAGGTGCTGTAATGACTTTTGAAGTTAGAGATAATATAGATATAGCTTGGTGCCCAGGGTGTGGTAATTTTCCAATAAGAAAAGCTTTGATACAAGCCCTGGAAGAAATGAATTTAGAGCAAAAAGATGTAGTATTGGTATCAGGAATAGGTCAAGCAGCAAAAATGCCTCAGTATCTAAATTCCAACTTCTTTAATGGGCTTCATGGAAGAGCTATGGCTGTTGGTTTTGGAGTTAAATCTACAAATCCAGATTTAAAAGTTATTGTAGAAGGTGGAGACGGAGATATGTACGGTGAAGGTGGAAACCATTTTCTTCATAATATAAGAAGAAATATTGATGTAGCACACTTAGTTCATAACAATATGGTTTACGGATTAACTAAAGGTCAGGCATCTCCAACTAGTCAATTAGGTTTTGAAACACCACTTCAGGTAGATGGAGTCATACTTAAACCCCTTAATCCAATAGCTTTAGCATTATCAGCAGGAGCTACATTTGTAGCAAGAGCTTTTTCAAGTGATATGGAAAAAACAAAAGAAATAATAAAGAAAGCAATAAATCACAAGGGTTATGCTTTAGTTGATATCTTCCAACCGTGTGTGTCATTTAATAAAATCAACACTAATAAATGGTATAAGGATAATTCATATTATTTAGATGATAATTATGACAATACTTCCTTAAGTAATGCTTATGAAAAAGCTTTAGAAAAGGATAAATTTCCTCTAGGAGTAATATATAAAAGTGATGAAGGAAATTCTTATACCGATAGACATAATGTATACCAGAAGGAAAATACTCCAGTACATAAAAGAAAAAAAGATATAAAAAGTGTAAATAAATTAATTAATAGTTAAACAAGCAAGGGAAGTTATGTTATAATAAAAATAACTTTAAATAAATTAATATATCTAGTGAAAGAGGTGAAATAGTATGAAGAAATATGAATGCACTGTTTGCGGTTATATTTATGATCCAGCTGAGGGAGATCCTGATAATGGAATAGATCCAGGAACTTCTTTCGACGATCTACCAGATGATTGGGTATGCCCATTGTGTGGAGTAGGTAAAGAAGATTTTGAAGCTGTATAAAGATATTAGGAGTTAGGGAAACCTAACTCCTTTTAGTTACTGTGATTGTTTATTTATAATTTTGTTTGATTTATTTCTATCAATTTTTTCTAGAAAAATCATTGCAAAAGAAGCAATTAAAACAATTGCAGATGCAAATCTCCAAGAAAATTCAAAACCTGTGTACTCAAGCACATAACCCATTACCAGAGGACCAACACTAAATCCGGCTCCCATGATTATCGGTAGTACAGAACTCATTCTGCCCCTATGAGAAGATGGAGTGTGATTCATAATAAAGGGCATTACAGAAATTGCTTCCAATATTTCCCCTAAAGTAAATATGAAAACTGAAAGATAAAATACCCATTTAAAAGATATAAAACCTAAAATTCCAAAGCCTACAGTAAACAAAAATCCTGAAAATACTACTCTTTTCAAATTGCTAAATCTTGCAAACATACTTGTAAGTACCGGTGTAAAAAATACTACTGTTAATGCATTTAAAGAACCAATATTTCCATATACAAGAGATCCTGCTTCAATGCCAAAATTATGGGTAGCATGCATGGGCATAAGAAAGGACCACTGGCTGTAAACAAATCTATATCCGAATATTCCTAATGCAAAATAAATTAACACAGGTCTGTTTAAAAGAACTTTTATAATTGATCCATCAAAAGCTGCTTCCATTTCATTTTTTGACACTTTTTCAGTAATAGTTTCTTCTTTCTTAGAAGGATCATAAGTCTCTTTGATAAATATAGCGATTAATGCTAAAGATATAAAAGCAGTAATAGCATCAATTAAAAACATAATGTTCAAATGATTTGCAAATAATCTTCCTGCAAAAATCATAGCAAAGGCAAATCCTAGATTAAAACCTAAGTATAACAAAGAATATGCACCTTCACGGTCTTTATCCGTGGTGATATCTCCAATCATAGCATCGTGAGATGGTCCAGCAATACCGAAAAAAACACTGGCACTTATAAGTACATAAACCATTTCAATAGAAGGTTCCATGAAATAGCAAATCACGTAACTGAACATACCTAAGGTTTGAAAAATAAGAAGCAGCTTTTTTCTTCCGAATTTGTCTGCTAAATTACCACCTAAAAGACTGGCAGGGGCATAAAGAAAACCTCCTAATGCAGTATATAATCCTACTTCGGATTCCGGTAAACCTATTTTTTCTCTTAAAATTAAAGTCATAAAAGGAAAAATTAAAGCTCCTATTGCATTTACAAATCTAGAAATAAAAAGTATATATACTTCTCTTCTCAATCCTTTATAAGGTTGAATAATTTTGTTTAAATATTCCATAATTAACACCTACTATTATTAATATAACTCCACTTATGTATTTTATAACATCATCGAATATTTATAAATAAAAATATTATTAATTAATCAAAAATTAATAAATTCATCATTCTTCAGTTAATTTTCTGTTAATTTAGCAATATTGAGAATAATTATTAAAAATAAAGGTATATATTAAGTATATTAAATAGACAGGGGGACAAATACATGAAAAACTACACCTTAAATGGCTACGCTATTTATGATTATATAATTTCAGGAGCAAAAAAAATAATCCAAAATGAAAAACAATTAAATGAAATAAATGTTTTTCCTGTAGCCGATGGAGATACAGGAAGTAATCTTGCATACACAATGAATCATATAATTAGAAATGCTGAGAAAAACGAAGATGTTTCAATTACCTTAGATTCCATATCTTCAGCAGCAGTAGATGCATCCTTTGGTAATTCAGGAACCATATTTGCAAAATACTTATACGGATTATCATTAGAAAACAAAAATAAAAAAAATATATCAATCAAAGAATTCATAGAAGGACTGCATAAAGCAGTATCTTATGCTTATGATTCTATAGCTGCTCCGAAAGAAGGAACAATACTCACCCTGATGAAAGAATGGACAGGATATCTAAACAAACATGAAGGCAAACATAATGAATTCGAAAATTTATTAGAATCATCAATAGATTATTCATATAATGTATTGGACAATACAAAAAATTTACTAGATGTTCTTAAAGAAGCCGATGTTGTTGATGCCGGAGCTAAAGGATTTGTATGCTTTGCAGAAGGAATACTGGATCATGTTAGATTTGGAAAAGGAAAGAAAAATAGAGAATCAAGAATAGAACATGTTGACTTTGATAAAATAAATCATCTTAGAGGAAAAATGGAAAATAGATACTGCAGCGAATTTACTATTGAAAACCTGAATGTTAAAAGAAAAGAACTAATTAAAACTCTAAATAACTACGGTGATTCAGTAATAGTAAATATATACAAAGATAAGGCAAAGGTACATATACATACCAATGAGCCTCAAAAAGTAATGCTAAAACTTATAAAAACAGGAAAAGTAGTTGAAAGCAAAGTTGATGACATGGCAATTCAGTACGATATAGTTCATAAAAAGAGAAAGAAAATAGGACTTATAACCGACTCCATTGCAGATTTACCAAAGGAATTTGTTAAAAATAACAAAATTACAGTTATACCAATTCAACTTTTAAGTGATGGTACAGTATATTTAGATAGAATAACTGTTGATGGAGAAACTGTATATGAAATTCTAGATAATGCAGAAACATATCCTACATCATCTCAACCGAGTGAAACCAACATAGAAAGGATCTTTGAATTTCTTCTTAATTACTATGAAGAAATTGTTGGAGTCTTTGTTTCAGACAAGATGAGCGGGACATTTTCAAAGATAAGCAAGGTAGTAGATAAACTGGGCAAAAAGGATAAAATATTACTTGTGAATTCCAAGCTTAACTCAGCTGGTGAAGGACTTGTTGTAAAAAAAGCCGCAGACTACATACAGGAAGATTTAAATTTAGAAGAAATCAAAGAAAAACTGGAGAAAGATGTAAAGAAAATAAAACTTTTTGTTAAAATTCCTGATTTAAATTATGCAGTTAAGAGTGGAAGAGTTCCTAAAGTTGTAGGAAGCTTTGCATCTTTAGTAGGACTTCAACCGATAATATCTATTGACGAAGAAGGAGAAGGTACAGTTACTTCAAAAAGAAATTTAGCAAAAATAGCAGAAAAACAAATGGAAAAAACAGGAATAGTTGAATACTCAGTGATTCATACAAAAAACCTAGAAAAGGCAGAAAAACTTGCAGAGGATTTAGAAAAAATAACTGGAAAACCACCATTATACATTGAAAATGTTTCAGCTGTAGTTAGTGCATTTATAGGCAAAGGGGCATATGGTGTAGCATTTAAGGAGGAGTAGAATGAATACTTTAATTTTAGGGGCAGTGACAATTTTTATATATTTTTTACTATTTTTCATAGCAGGACAGATCTTAAAAAACAATTCTATAGTTGATATTGGTTGGGGCTTTGGTTTTGTTATAGTTGCCTTTGTTATGATTATTAATAATTTTAGTATAGAAAGACTTTTAATTACAGCTATGGTATCTCTTTGGGGGCTAAGATTGTTTTACCACATTTTAAAGAGAAACCTGGGGAAAGAGGAAGATTTTAGATATCAGGATATGAGAAAAAAATGGGGTAAAAAGCAGGTTATAAATGCTTTTTTCAAAGTGTATATGATACAGGGAGTTTTTATGTTCATTATATCTATGACGGTATTAACTTACGGAGATAGCATTAACAACTTTCTATTAGTAATATTAGGAATATTAGTATTTGCAGTAGGATTTTACTTTGAATCTGTTGGAGACAAACAGCTTAAAGAATTTAAGTCTAATTCAGAAAATAAAGGGAAACTTATGGATAAGGGATTATGGAAATACACAAGACATCCAAATTATTTTGGTGAAGCTGTACTTTGGTGGGGCATATATATTACTGGATTAGGATTTGGTGCACCACTTTGGGCAATAGTTAGTCCTATTACTATAACATACCTTGTAAGATTTGTTTCAGGAGTGCCTTTATTAGAAGAAAAATATAAAGATAGAGAAGATTTTAAAGAATATAAAAAGAAAACTCCTATATTTGTTCCTTTTATAAAACCAAAAGAAGCTAAATAGAAATTTTCTTTCCAGAAATATATATAATTATAGAAAGAGCGATAGTGGAAAGGACAGCAATAAAGACAAAAGAAGTTTGTAAGCTGTAAGAATCTCCAAGTTTTCCAACGATTGGGAAGATAACTATCATAAAAAAGCTGAAAGCCATACTTTGTAGGGAAAGGAGTGTAGCTCTTTGTTCACTTTTTATGAGTTTGTTTATATAGTTACCCATTACAATGAACAAAACACTTTCAACTACAGTTATAAAAATAAAAGACGGAATGATAAATGATGTTGTCATTCCCCAAAAAGATACAATACCAGCTGCTGATAGCATGATCAGCAGCTTTTTAAATGAAAATTTAATTTCTAATTTATAAGTATTTGCAGCTCCAAAAGCTGCAGCTAGAGAACTTGCTGAAAGTAGAAGTCCTATTTGAAATTCCGTTTGACCTTGAGATTTTAATAAATTTTGTATGTAAAAGAATTCTGTAGTTACAAAGGTTGCGAATATTTCAGCAGATATTATCAAAAAAACTATTCGTTTATCTATCTTTAAAGCATTAAAACTATCCCTAAGCTGCTTTTTAAAAGTCAGTAAAGGTGAAGCAAGATGCTTTACTTTACCGATGGTAGGTTCTTTAAAGGTAAGTGCTTCTAAAAATGCAATAGAACTAAAGGCTATTGCCGTCATATAAACATACCTGTAATCTATAGTTCCCAAATAACCACCTAGTAGCAGGGAAAAAACAGATGCTATTTGAAAAAAAACTTCAGTTTTACCCTTCACCTTTATATATTCATCTTCCTGATTTATTTCCTTCATACTGTCGTAAATTAAAGCTTCCCCAGCTCCCGACTCTAAGTTGTAACCTATGGCCTGAAGTACAAAACTCAATGCAAAAAAAATAGTAGTATGACTAAAAAGCATAATCAAAAAGCTTATTATCGTCATCAACCTACCTAAAAGTCTGGAAAACTTTCTACCGTAAAGATCTGCAACCATTCCAGTAGGTATTTCCATAGTAAAGGAAGTTATATGGAAAATTGACTCCATTATTCCTATTTCAAACAATGATAATCCTCTGGAAGCTAAAAAAAGCATCCAAATTCCACTAGTAACGTTGAAATTGTTTATAAATGTAAATATATAATTTTTGTAGACGTTCTTTTTTAAGTCATTCATAAATTGCCCCTCGGTTTTTAATCCAAATACATTTTATTTTATATTTGCTATATTTGCAATAAAACTTTTAACGATTGTTTAACGATTGCTAAACTATTGTTCAACCATTGCTCAACTATTGTTTTAAAATATACTATATAATTCTATTGACAATAGTGTGTAACATACAGTATAATAAAATCAAGGAAGTGAGAAAATGAAAGAAGAAAAAATAATCGAGAATTTCACCCAGGAATTAAAAAGAGGGATAATAACATTAAATGTACTGAACGAACTTATAGAACCTGAGTACGGATACTCATTAGCGACAAAACTTCAAGAAAAGGGAATAGAAATAGAACAAAACACTTTGTATCCTCTTCTTCGAAGATTGGAAAAACAAAATATCATTGAAAGCAGCTGGGCTTTAGAGGATTCAAGGCAGAGAAAATACTACAGTTTAAACGAAA
This sequence comes from Clostridia bacterium, assembly GCA_011390775.1. Taxonomy (GTDB): domain Bacteria; phylum Bacillota; class Clostridia; order Tissierellales; family Dethiosulfatibacteraceae; genus UBA8670. The sequence continues at coordinate 13,544 of JAABRS010000025.1, forward strand.
AAGGAAAGAAAGTTCTGGAGAAATTAAAATTAGAGTGGAAAAAAATAGTAGAATCTACGAATTATCTTTTGGAAGGAGAGGAATAAAAATGAACTTAATAGATAAATACGTATCGGAAGTGAGCCGAAGACTTTGGAAAAAGAACAGGAAAGATATAGAAAAAGAATTAAAATCAACCTTAGAAGATATGTTGGAAGAAAAAATAGGAGATAGAGAAGCCACTGAAGAAGATGTAGTGGAACTCCTTAAAGAATATGGTAGACCGAAGGATGTAGCCAGCAGTTATAATACTCCGGATAAATTTTTAATAGGACCAAGGGTATTTGATTTGTATGCTCTGGTGTTGAAAATAGTCCTAGGAGTGGTATTAATATTAACTCTTTTAGGTAGTTCCATTTCTTTAGTATTTGGTGAAGTTAGTAATATATTCATTGAATTGCTGCTTATAGTTCCTAGAATTTTTTCTGCTGCTGTAGGAGCTTTTGGTGGAGTGACTATAATATTTGCTCTAATAGAACACTTCACAGATGAAGAAATTGATATTAAAGATGAAGATTGGGAACCTAAAGATTTACCTGAGGCTGTAGAGGAGTATGATAGAGTAAATATCTTGGGATTAATAGCAAAGATAGTATTAACTATATTTGCACTGGTGTTATTTAATTTTTATCCTGATAAGATACCAGTATTTTATCAAAGTGGAGGAGATTGGGTTTTTGTATCAGCTCTTAACATGGATGCTTTAAATAAATTTCTTCCATATTTGAATATACTTTGGATATTATCAATTATTCTAAGCTTCGTATTACTACTTCAAGGTGAGTGGAATTTAAAAACAAAAGCAGGAGACATTCTCTTATCCGTATTTTCAATAATAATTCTTGCTTTTATGATAACAGGACCTGATATAATAAATTTAAAAGGCCTTGAAACTATTAATCCAGAACTTGTCAAAGATTTAACCCCTGTGTTTGCCATATTAGGAAGTATGGTCAAAGTTTTCTTTGGAATATTAATTGCAGTTATTTTATTCGATATTGTAAAAAAAAGTTATAAAATAATAAGAGAACGGGTATAATATAAAAGAACTCAAAAAAATATTATGGAGGTATTTAAATGTCAAAAATGCAAGGTACAAAAACTGAAAAAAATCTATTGAAATCTTTTGCTGGTGAATCTCAGGCGAAAATGAGATATACATTATTTGCTGAAAAGGCAAAAGAAGAAGGATACGAGCAAATAGCTGAATTGTTCAGAGAGACAGGAATTAACGAAAAAGAACATGCAAATGTATTTTTCAGTTTCTTAGATAGAGGAGAAAATTTAGAAATTACAGCGGCATATCCAGCAGGTGTTGTTGGAAAAACAGAAGAAAACCTTAAAGCTGCTGCAATGGGTGAAAATGAAGAACATACCGAGCTTTATCCAGAATTTGCTAAAGTAGCAGAAGAAGAAGGCTTTAAAAAAGTAGCAACAGCTTACAGGTTAATCTCTAAAGTTGAACAAGAACATGAAAAAAGATATTTGAAACTATTAGAAAACCTGCAGAAAGAAAAAGTATTTAAAAAAGACGAAGTTTCAAGATGGAAATGCAGAGCATGCGGCTATGTCCACGAAGGAGAAGAAGCGCTAAAAAAATGTCCGGTATGTGCAAAACCTTTAGCATATTTCGAAATTAAGGAAACTAATTATTAAAAATATTAACAAATCCCTTGAAAATAAATGAAATTAATAATATAATTAAAAGCAAATAAAAATTAAATATTGTATGGAAAAAGGCAAATCCATCGAAAGGTGGAGACGCAAAGACACAGATCTAAAGGTTAAATACCTATGATGGCTGGTTTACCCTTATTATTTCATTATGTAAACAGTGGGTAAACCCTACTGTTTTTTGTTTTTATTAATCTAAAGGGAGATGATTAAAGTGAAAAAGAAAATTATTGTACTAGTAATAGTAATGCTTATGGTTATGAACTTATCTGCTTTTGCATTAACTGACGCAGATATTCAAAAAGCTCAAGAATTAGTTGATGAAGCAAATGATGATATCAATGAACTAATTGAAGAATCAAAGAGCAAAGCAAATGAAAAGCCAGAGGAAGTTCAAGAAATAATTGATGAATTAATAGAAGAAACAGAAGAAGTATCTGCTGAAACCATAGAAGAAGGAGAAGAACTAGGGGTAGTAATAATTTGTGAATATATTGAAGTTGATATCAACGGAATTATTGTTTTAATAGATCCTTTACGTGTTGTAGGTTGGTAGTATATAATATACTGCAAGAGGTGAAAGCATGCCAAAAGGATTGTACATTAAAAAAAATGACGAATATTTAGAAAGATATGAGCAAAACGTAGCAGACCTGAGCCTTTTAGGGAGAGGTGACGGTACAGAGGTTATGCTTCAAAACATAAAAAAAGACAATAATTCTTATATAAGTCCTGGAGAAAAACCGGAGCTAATGGAGTTTTTTTACATTCTAAAAGGGATAATAGAAATTAAAATCAACTCAGAGCAGCAAAGGCTTTCTAAAGGGGATTATATATATGTACACGAACTTAAAAACACGGTTCAATTCAGGACTTTAGAAGATACTCAACTTCTTTATATCACAAGCAAACCAACTTTTTTTGGTTTGAGTAAAAGCATAAATGATTTAGTGAAAATATCTAAAAAAAGTCAAAAAAAAGATATGTATACTCACGATCACGGATCAAGAGTACAGCAGCTTTCAATCAAGATTTCAAATGCTTTAAATCTTAATAACGATAAAGTAGAGAATATAGGTTTCGCTTCTCTATTTCATGATGTAGGAAAAATGAACATACCCGATGAAATTTTAAAAAAACCGGATAAATTAACCGAGGATGAAATGAACTGCGTCAAGGAACATCCGGGAAGCGGATATATTATGCTTCAAGAAACATACTATAAAGAGATAAGTAAAATTGTAAAACAGCATCACGAAAGACTTGATGGTAGCGGCTATCCTGAAGGATTGAAAGACGATGATATAATGCTTGAAGCTAAAATTATTGGAATAGCTGATGCTTTTGATGCAATGACGACAAATAGACCTTATAGAAAAGCTATGACTTCTAAAGAAGCAATAGAAGAACTGAGAAAAGATGTAGAATCAGGTAAATACTCTAAAAAATTATTTGAAATCTTAATAGATATTATTAAAAAAGAAAATAACTAAGAATATTCCAAATTAATGTAATATCATGTATAATATAATATAATATATACATGATATTTTTATGAAAGAAGGATTTTTATGAGAGATAAAATAAGTACTATAACACACTTTATTGGAGCCATACTCTCTGCAGTGGGATTAGTATACTTAATATATAAAGGCATAAAAGTTGGAAGCATCCCATATCTTGTAGGAAGCTTGATATTCGGTATTAGTATGGTGCTGTTGTATTCAGCAAGCACGACGTATCACTGGATAAGAGCAAGAGATAAAACTTTAGAACTTTTTAGAAAAATTGATCACATGATGATATTTGTACTCATAGCCGGTACATATACACCTATCTGTATAGTTGCACTAGGTGGAGTTTTTGGTTACACTTTTTTAGCAATAGTGTGGACGATAGCAATCGTTGGTATAATACTAAAAGCCTTATGGAAAGATATGCCTAGAAAGGTAACTACAGCAATTTATATTTCCATGGGTTGGTTTTCTTTAGTAGCTTTATACCATCTGACTAAGAGTTTACCTTTGCAAGGTTTGATATTCTTAATTCTTGGAGG
>JAABRS010000254.1 GCA_011390775.1 Clostridia bacterium
ATCGTGAGCATATTCTTTATATGCAGTTACAAATACTATTAGTGGTTTTTTCTTAAAATTACATAATATATTTGCTAAAGCCATACCATCTAAATTAGGCATGTTAATATCTAAAAATAAGACATCTACATCCTTTGTATTTTTAAAAAAATTGAGAGCCTCAATAGAATCTTCAAATTCATCTAAAACTTCTATATCACTATGATTTTCTATAAAAAATCTAAGTTCTTTTCTTGAAGGCTGTTCATCATCAATTATTAAACAATTCATATCTTTCACCTGCTTCTAAAAACGATAAATTTTTGTCTTGATTTATTGTAAAGTATATTCTGGTTCCGGAAGCTAGTCTCTCAATATTTAATCCTTTATCATAAATATTTAAAAGTCTTCTGTGAACATTTATAAGGCCAATATGTTTTTCCTTCATTTTGTTTTCCTTTATCTTTTCAATTATATCTTCCGGTATACCTATTCCATTATCTTCTACTACTACTTTTGTATTTTCATTATCTAGATCTTCTATTGTGATTTTAATATTTATTTCTCTTCTCTTTTTTAATCCAGTACCGTGTTTAATAGAATTTTCTATTAATGGTTGAATAATAAGCATAGGCATTAGTATCTTTTCATTACCATTTATGTTGTATTCAATATTAATCTTACTCCCAAATCTTGCTTGTTCCAAATTAAAATAAGATTTAACATGTTCAATCTCTTCTTTTAGGGTTATTAGATTAAAAGAACTCTCTAAATTATATCTAAAAAAATCACTTAAACTTATAATTAAATCTCTAGCTTTATCCGAATCTGTTCTTACAAAAGATACTATAGTATTAAGAGCATTAAATAAAAAGTGAGGGTTTATTTGAGATTGTAGTGCTTTAATTTCTGATCTTGAAGCTGTTTTTTTAAGCTGCTCTATTCTTACTAGCTCAAGTTGAGTTGATATAAGTTTAGATAACCTATTTAGAAGTACCGTCTCTTTGTAGGTTAATTTCTCATTTTTTTTATATCCAAGTATCAAAAGACCTATGGCATTATCCTTTTCCATTAATGGTGCCGATACTAAAGTTTTAAAAGAAATATCATTTAAATCTTCAAAATAATAAATTTCATCCTTTTTTATGTTATCAAATTTTTCTTTTATTATTTTTTCAAGATTTTTTTCTTCTTCTTCATTAAAGTTTCCTGTAGTAGAAACTACATACTGTTTGTCTGTTAGTATTACCTCGTCGGATTTAACATACTGTTTGATAATTTTACATATTTCTACAAAGGATTTTTCATTAGGATTAAGAAAATAAGGAAGAGTCTTATCCGCAATTCCTAAGGCCAGCTCTGCCTGCTTCGCTGCATTAATTTCTCTTTCTTCATATATACTTTGAGTTATTTTTAATATGGTCACAATCCCTACTGTATTAATTATCTGCATAGGAAAAATTATAGTTTTTACTATATCAAGAGCTAAATCAAAAGGTTTCGTCATTATCAACACTAAGAGCATATTAAAAGAAACTATAAGGATTCCAGCCATACAACCGTATTTCCATCTGTTTTCCGGCTCGGATATTTTATATAAATATCCAGAAACAATGCCTCCTATAATAGTTGCTATCCCGCAAGGTATAGCTGTTATTCCTGTAGGATCTAACATGATTCTGTGAAGGCCTGCAATAAGTCCTGAGAAAATCCCAACATGAAATCCTCCCAACAAACCTCCAATAATAACCGCTGCTTCTCTAGTATTAGCCAGGGCACCTTTATAGTCCACTGCAGTATAAGTAGCTATTATTCCCAGACCTCCAAAGATTAAGGAGAGTATTATTTTTTCTCTTAATTGAATTTTTTGTTTTAATAGCATTTGTTTGAATATCTTTTGATTTGATAAAAGTATTATAATAATAAGAACTATACCAAAATCACCAGATAATTCCGTTAAAAGCCTTCCTACATTATTACTGCTCATCTATCAACGTCGCCTTTCCTCCAACTTTTATAATATATTTGTTCATTAAATGTATAGCTTTTGTATAAATCATGCTCGTTTCACCCATAGCCTCTCCCTGGATGATATCTGCTTCATCAGTAATACCCTCTTTAGATAATAAGTATATCAATGCTCCGTTTGAAGTTCCTGTAGCACATTCTTCATTTATTCCAACTTGAGGTGCAAAATTTCTCGTATATATAGTTCCGTTTTCTATTGTATATAGATGATATCCAACAGATTGATTTAATAAGGACATGTGTATAATCTTATCAAAATTTGGTTTTATATTGTTTAGTATTTCTCTTGATTTAATAGGTATAAGTATATCCTTTAGTCCTGTAGTTATTATCCTTGGATTGATTTTATAATCTTTTAATCTTATATAATCTTCAGGAATATTTAATGATTCTCCTATGCCTTTGAAATATAATACTTC
>JAABRS010000255.1 GCA_011390775.1 Clostridia bacterium
TATGTAGTTGTGATAACAGCTTAATATCATAAGAAAGAATGTAAATTAACGTGCGGGTGTAGCTCAGTGGTAGAGCCCTGGCCTTCCAAGCCAGTTGCGAGGGTTCGATCCCCTTCACCCGCTCCAATAAAACATGGTGGGTATAGCTCAGTTGGTTAGAGCGCCAGATTGTGGTTCTGGAAGTCGTGGGTTCGATTCCCATTACTCACCCCAAAATATTGGGGCGTAGCCAAGCCGGTAAGGCACTAGACTTTGACTCTAGCACGCGTAGGTTCGAGTCCTGCCGCCCCAGCCAATTATTTTATCAAGGCGCCATAGCCAAGTGGTAAGGCAGAGGACTGCAACTCCTTTACCCCCAGTTCGAATCTGGGTGGCGCCTCCAACTGTATCAGCACCCTTAGCTCAGTTGGATAGAGTGTCTGACTACGAATCAGAAGGTCACAGGTTCGAATCCTGTAGGGTGCACCAAGACAAGAATTATTAAGGCTTAAAGGCCTTTTTTTATTTTTTGAACTTTCTAAAAAAATAGAATTATGATGTTAAATTTGTGGAAAACTAACAAATAACCAGCAAAATATACTTGTTATATAAAAAATTCATTCTACCTTAATATCTCATTGTGATAGAAAATAAATAAAAATCACCTCAAGAAGCTAGTTGATTCTTAAACTTCTTAAGGTGAATATAATTCAATGTGTAATAAACATACACTTATCTATTCTTTTTAATCATTTTAATTTCCTGAAAATTTTCTTTTAAATACTTTAACCACTTCATGAGCTGATAAAAAGATTACTCCAGTTATTAATATCCTAACCCAACTTCCAATAGTTACAGAAGCATACCCAAAAAAGCTATTAATTACAGGGGTATGTGTAACAAATACTACTGCTACTATAGACAATATTATAGAATATAGAATATTTCTATTGTTAAAGAAATTTTTATTAAATAAACTCTTATGTTCATATCTTCTTGACATAATGTTTATCCACTGAGTTACTACTATTGTTAAGAATGAAATGGTTGTAGCTTCTCTATATACTACGCTACCGATATCAATTGAAGCTCCTCCATGTAGATTCACAAAATTGCTAAAATTAATATAACCTAAAGTTCCCATTAAGGTACCAAATAGTATTATTTCAATTATAGAATATTTATTAACTATATGATCTTCCTGTTTTCTTGGAGGTGAAATCATAAGTTCCTTTGAAGCAGGATCAAATGTTAAGGCAGTCAATGGCAAAATTTCTGCAAGAAGGTCTATTGATAATATCTGTATAGCCAATATCGGTACTGGATAATCGCTAATAGCACCCAGTATTAATCCTATAAGAACAATAGATAATTCGGCAACGTTTGAAGTAAGAGAAGCTATAATTGTTTTCTTTAAGTTATTATATATATTTCTTCCTTCTTTTATTGCATCTACTAAAGTAGGATAACTATCGTCTAATAATATAAGATCTGATGCTTCTTTTGAAACATCTGTACCCATTTGACCCATTGCAACACCAATGTGAGCACTTTTTAATGCTGGAGCATCGTTTACTCCGTCTCCTGTAACAGCAACAATTTTACCCTGTTTTTTTAAAGTTTTTACAATTCTTAATTTATCCTCGGGTGAAACTCTTGAAAATATTATTGAAGAAGTATTCTTAGTTTCTTCATCAAGCTGCTCATCAGATAATTCAGAAAGCTCTTTAGATGTAAAAACTTTCAAATCTTCATCTTCTACAGCAAGATTTATTTTAGTACCAATAGCTTTTGCTGTAACCGGATGGTCTCCTGTCATTATATAAGTATCTATATGGGCAGAGTGAGAACTATCTATTGCTTCTCTCACGCCTTCTTTTGCAGGGTCAATCATAGCTGCCAGTCCTAGAAAAACTACATCTCTTTCAATTTCATCTATAACATAATCAGTTTCATTTTCACCTAATTTCCTGTAGGCTATAGCAATTACACGAAGAGCCATTTTTGAATATTTTTCGTTTATTTTGCTTAATTCTTCTTTATGTTTTTCAGTTATTTCTACTTCTTTGCCATCTTCATAAATATGCTTAGATATTGAGAGTAAACTATCTATAGCTCCTTTCATAGTAAGTACATTACTGTCTCCAAAATCTCTTATAGAGCTCATTCTTTTTCTTTCTGAATCAAAACTAAATTCGTGTAATTCTGGGTTTTCTTCATCTTCATTAGGAGAACGAGTGCCTAATTTAGTAGATAAAGTTATAAGTGCAGCTTCCGTAGGGTCTCCTATAGGATACCATCCTGGATGTTTACCATCAGGTTCATGTATCTCTGCATTTGATGCCATAGTAGCAGCGTCAAACATTATTTCTAATTTATCAATTTCTTCTTGAGTTAA
>JAABRS010000256.1 GCA_011390775.1 Clostridia bacterium
CTTTGAGATCTAAAAGGAGCTGTAAATACTACATTTTCATTTATCTGTTGAATGGTTTTAATAATAAAATCCGGAGCTATAATATTCCCCAGGCGCCATCCCGTCATTGTAAAATCTTTAGAAAAACTATTTATAGTTATAGTTCTTTTTTTCATGTTGTCTATGGATATAAAGGGATGAAAAGGTTCTTCATAGCTGTAAGACCCGTATATTTCATCTGATATTATTATCAAATCGTATTTTTCCGCTATTTCTCCAACTTTTTTTAAGTTTCCCAAATTTAAACAACTTCCCGTAGGATTGTTTGGTGTATTTATTATAATAGCTTTGGTTTTTTCACTTATTAAATCTTCAAGTTTTTCGATGTTAATCTTCCAATCCTCTTCTTCGTAGGTATCTAAAACTATTGGAATTCCCCTTGCTAATTCTATCTGCTGAGGATAGGGAGTAAAATAAGGGGCGTGAATTATAACCTCATCCCCATCATCTAAAATAGCCTCAAGAGAGAGATACATAGCTAAACAACCACTAGCAACCACTATTAGCTCTTGATCATCTACTTCTATGTTATAGCCTTCTTTATAATATTTAATAATTTCTTTTCTAAGTTCCGGATCACCTCTAAAGGCAGTGTATTTTGTGTGTCCTTTTTTTGCATCTTTAAAAGCATTATTAATTATAATATCATCGGTTATTAAATCTGGATCTCCTAAACTTAAATTTATCACATTATCAAATTTTCCTGCAAGCTCATCAACCTTGCCCATTGGAGTTTTACTATCCTTCCAGTATCTTTTGGAAATATATTTATGTTCCATAATTCACCTCATGTTTTAATTTAATAATTTAATATTATAGCTTAAATATATAGTTATTTCAAAATTTTTGTATTATCTTACCTGTTATGTAATGTTTAATGCTTGTAGAAAAATTCTTTTATACTGTTACATATATATTCTACTTCATTTTCTTCTAAATCATAGTACATAGGAAGTCTCAGTAATCTTTCACTCTCCAATGAAGTATATTTATCTTCTCCGTGAAAATTTCCGTATTTTTCTCCAGCAGGAGATGTGTGAAGAGGTACATAGTGAAAAACCGTCTTAATATTATTCTCCTTTAAATACTCTATTAGTTCAGTTCTGATTAAATTATTTTCTGCTTTAATAAAGTATATATGTCCGTTGTGTTTTGCATAGTCGGGAATCTTCGGCAGCTTTATAAAATCATCATGCTGTAATTCTTTAAGTTCCATATTATATTTTTCCCAGAGATGAAGTCTTTTATTATTGATTTTTTCTCTATTTTCCAATTGATAAAATAGATATGCTGCATTAGTGTCGGCCATAAGGTATGAAGATCCTTTATCAATCCAGGAGTATTTATCAACTTCTCCTCTAAAAAACTTCTTTCTATTTGTACCCTTATCCCAAATTACTTCAGCCTTTTCAATTAATCTAACATTATTAATACTCACTGCTCCACCTTCTCCAGCAGAAGTATAGTTTTTGGTTTCATGAAAGCTAAAACAACCTATATCTCCTATAGTTCCGAGATATTTGTCCTTGTATTTTGCCATTACACCCTGAGCAGCATCTTCTATCACCATAAGATTGTACCTTTTAGCTAAATCCATTATTTTATCCATATCGCAGGAAACTCCACCATAGTGCACTGGTACTAGGGCCTTTGTCTTTTCTGATATAGCTTCTTCGATTTTATTTTCGTCAATATTCATAGTTTCAGGATTAATATCTACAAATATTATTTTAGCTCCTCTTAAAACAAAGGCGTTGGCAGTTGATACAAATGTGAAAGAAGGCATTATAACCTCATCTCCTTCTTTTATATCACAAACTAATGCTGCCATTTCCAATCCATCTGTACATGATGGTGTTAAGAAAATTTTCTGAGAACCAAATTCCTTTTCCATTAACCCACTTGTCAGCTTAGAAAATTCACCGTTACCTGAAATTTTTCCTGTTTCTATAGATTTCTTTATGTATTCTATTTCTTTTCCTAAAAAACATGGTTTGTTAAAAGGTATCATTTGTATATATCTCCTGCTAATTCTTTAAGTTTTTCAACATTTTGTATGCTTATTATTCTTCTGTTTCTTCTTATTAAACCGTCATCCTCTAGTTCTTTAAGAGCTCTATGTAGATGTCTATAGGTAGTTCCGAGATATTCCGCAATTTCTTTGAAACTGTCCTTTAATATTATTTCCTTTTTCCCTGTATTATGCATCCATAAAAAACTTGCCAACCTATTTTTAAGGGGATACAAAAGATTAAAAGAACTTTGAGTTGATAAATCGTTTAATTTATCAATAATGGATCTGATTATATATCTTAAAAATGGTGGATAATCAAAGG
>JAABRS010000257.1 GCA_011390775.1 Clostridia bacterium
TATATGCATTGGCTACTATACTATTTAGTGCTTTTATGGTATTCCTAGTCAGTAAATATATAATTAAATCTCATCCAAAAGGAGAGGTTAAAAATGACAGTTAAGATTTTACTAGTTCTTTTAGGAGGAGTAGGAACGGGAATGTTTTTACTGGAACCTGAATTCATGTCAAAAACAGATATTCTTTTGGATATTGGACTGTGTCTGCTTTTGTTTTTTGTAGGAATTGATATAGGAAGCAATAAAAAAGCTTTTGCTCATTTAAAAAAATTAGGGTTTAAACTATTATTAATTCCTATATCTGCAGCTTTTGGAAGCATACTGGGAGGTATGATTATATCATTAGTTTTGGGTATGAATATTTTTGAAGGGGGTGCAATTGGGGCAGGATTTGGATGGTATAGTTTATCAGCAATCTTAATAGCTCCATATTCTGCAGAAGTAAGTACTATAGCTTTTTTAACTAACGTATTTAGAGAGATTTTAGCTATTATATTTATACCAGTTACAGCAAAATATATAGGATTCTTCGAAACTATAGCATTAGGTGGAGCTACAGCAATGGATACCACATTACCAATAATAACTAGAAATACAAATGGTGAAACTGCCGTAGTATCCTTTGTTAGTGGATTGCTTATGTCAATATTTGTACCAATATTAGTACCAATATTTATAGCCTTAATTTAAAAAAACTCCTTCGGTTTTTTGAAGGAGTTTTAAAATTTTAATCTTCTAAAGACTTATAAAAGACTAAGCAACTTACTACAACCGCTGATATACCAAGTATTCTAATAACCTGTCGTATTGCACCGGTGCCGTTGAAGATAAAGTACAAGCCTAAAAGTATTGCCACTATATCGATAGCTAGGGCAGTTCTATCATTGTATGATTTAAATTTAATAAGATTATATAGATTATAAACTCCATAACCAAGTATTCCGATACCTGTAAATACCATAACTAAAGATGGAAAAATAAAAATAATTATACCACCTATCATACCTGTAATGAGATATAATCTGTTTAATCGAACTAAAGAATCAGAAGATACATAAAAAGAAAAAATACAAAATGCTACTAGAACTGCAGCTGCTATTCTGATACCTAAAAATCCAATGATTCCTGGAAACAGAAGTAGTATTAAACCAATAACAAATAGAACAAGACTGAAAATTTTAAGATGACTTTTATCACCGTTAATGTTTAAATTCACCATAAAGAAACCTCCTTTACATTTCAGTAAAATTATATAAAAATATTATTTGAATAAGATTACTATTTCATTAGAATTAGATTAAAACTTTTTCACTACATTATATTATATTATGAATACCACATACATTCAAATTAAATTAATTCTTTGAAGTAGAGAATGATAAGTAGTATAATTGTATTTAATAAGAAATATGGAGGAAAATAATGAAAGCCGAAATACTATGCATAGGAACAGAATTACTTCACGGAGACATTGTAAATACTAATGCGAAAAATATCTCTGTAAAATTAGCAGAACTCGGAATTGATGTATACTACCACAGCGTAGTAGGGGATAATCCTCAAAGAATAAAAAAAGCTTTTGAATTAGCTTTAGATAGAGTAGATATTGTTATAACTACAGGAGGATTAGGACCTACTCAGGATGATATAACAAAAGAAATAGCAGCTCAGTACTTTAGAATTGATATGAAATATAATGAGGAAAGCTACCAACATGTGAAAAGTATATATAAAAAACTTAAAAAAGAAATGCCTGAAAATAATATGAGGCAGGCTTATTTTCCTGAAGGATCTATAATAATTGAAAATATGTGCGGTACTGCCAACGGATGTATATTAGAAAAAGAAGATAAAATAGCTGTATTAATGCCTGGACCTCCTGTAGAAATGAAAATAATGCTTGAAAAAAAGGTATTGCCTTATTTAAAAGAAAAATCTGACGGGGTAGTAGTAGGAGAAAAAATTATAGTAACAGGATTAGGAGAATCTACTGCTGAAACAATGATAATGGATTTAATAAAATCTCAGACAAACCCCACCATTGCACCTTTTGCAGGAAGAGGAAGAGTTGTATTTAGAATAACTGCTAAAGCAGAAAATAAAGAAAAAGCAAAAGAACTAATCAAACCTTTAAGGGAAGAACTATTGAAAAGATTTGGTAAAAATGCATATCCTGTTGATGAAACTTCAATAGAAAAATACGTATCTCAGAAGCTTATAGAAAAAAACATTACAATTGCTGTAGCTGAATCCTGTACCGGGGGACTGATAGCATCAAAATTAGTTGAATATCCGGGAATATCAAAAGTATTTAAAGAGGGATTTGTGACCTACAGTAATGAATCCAAAATTAAAAGATTAA
>JAABRS010000258.1 GCA_011390775.1 Clostridia bacterium
AGCACCTTCCAAATAATGCAAATCACCATCGAAACATTTATACAATACAACAGGATATTCCTCTGTAATCGTGTAGCCTATACGTCTATCGATTGACTCTTCAGAACATGCCACCAGATCAATAATATCCTTCGATGATTCTTTTCTTTCCCACTGACCAAACATGAAAGGTATGTATATTGACAGTAAACCATTGCTTTTTGCATAATTATCTGGATCTTTTATATAGGCCTTCATTTCTTCTAACATCAAGGGTTCTACATCTTTTCTATTAGATTCTAAAAACTTAAGATAAGAAAAAGGGATATCATCCGAATCTCGTCGGAGATGATTAATTGCTTCAATTATTGTTATATCTTCATGTAAAATATCTTCTTTCTCTATTTCAAGATATTCCTCCAGTTCTTTCTCCTTTATGGCAATATATAAGCCAGTCAATCGCTCAATAATATCATTACTATCATCTACTGTTCTTCTATTATAACCATCAAGCAATATTTCTAATGCTTTTTCATAATTTCTATTATTTTTTTCAAGCCAATATTGATCTGAGTAACCGATATACCCCCATGCATTATCAGGGTATTCTTCTATCAATTGGATAAAGAGTTTTTCGCCGACCTCTGATTGTCCCATAAGGTAGTAAGTTTCAGCTAAAGATCTTTTATGATTGTGAATAGTTGTTTCTTCTGACAAGTTTAGACTTAATAAGAAGTTTAGCAAGTCAATCTTTCGCCTGCCAATTTCTTGTTTAGAAATTTTGTCAGAATGCATAAGAACCTTTCTTAAGGCTTCATCATAATCCTGAACCCAGTTTGATACATACTGATTCCCATTAAATATCTTATCGAAATCTTTTAAACTTTCTAACTTATATTCTTCAAAATACGATTTCAAATTTTCAAAAACAACATGCCAGTAAAAAATAGCCTTGCCCGTCTCTCCCTCATAATCATAGCCATATCCTTTTTGCATATCCTTATCCATTCTGATAAACTTAGGATTAACCGGTTCCGGCTCTACTCCAAAATATTTGCTGCTGTAAATCTCATACTTCATAATTCATTCTCTCCTGTAAAAATTTTATCTCGTCTTTAAGCTCATGGCTAAAATCTGAAAGTTCATCCATTGTTATTACACCGTCATTGATCAGGTCTATAATATCAAACAACATATAGTTCTTTCTAAGCTCAAGGATCACCCCGGGCTTCTTTTTATCCTGTTTAATTCTCTTTTCTAATTCCCAAAATTTGGTAGATGCAGGCTTATCACAGTTCAAAAATGCAATATATTCCTTAATAAGTTTTTCCATATAAGATTCCTGCCAATCGGATATCTTCATCCTAAACAGTTTCCAGTCCTTTTTTGAAGGTTTCATAGTACTTCACTCCTTAATAATCATCTATATTTTAATAAAATACATTTCATAAATAGTTAATATTTCAATTCGTTTTCCTCAATGTATATATCAAAATCATCTTTTACCTCATAATCTAATCTATTCTGATTATATTTTTCATATTCATCTTCAGCTAATTTTTTTGCAACTTGATGTGATATTTTACCAGCATTATTTATTATTTCTCTTTCATTAAATTGTAGAAAGGCATCTAACTTTTTTTCCCAGTCTTTCATATACATAGGATTTTTTCTTTCAGCTTGATCTTCAGCATAATCTAAATACATTGTAACTATCCTATTTAAAGACCTTAGCTCTTTTTCATTCAAATAATTTTTAGCTATAGCAACATCTTTCTTTCTAACCTTACTTCCCTTCCAGTTTGTTAAACCCATATTATCCTTTTCTGAGTCTGCTCTTTTGTGGATTAGCTCGGCAGCTGTATTTCCATGTATTGCAAAATGTAATTTATTTTGAACTGTAGCAAAAAATGATTTCGCTTGTTCTGAATTAGGTTCATAATCTATGGATAAAGCATAAATATCTGTGATTTTCTTATAGAACCTTTTTTCACTAGCTCTTATATCTCTAATACGTTCTAATAGCTCATCAAAATAATCTTCACCTAAATTTTTCATTTCTTTAAGTCTTTCATCATCCATTGTATAACCTTTAATTAGATACTCATTTAATCTTTCTGTAGCCCATCTTCTAAATTGAGTACCTCTATGAGAACGTACTCTATATCCAACAGCTATAATCATTTCAAGATTGTAAAAGTTGACTTCTCTCTCAACCCTTCTATTTCCTTCATTTTGAACTATCCGGTTTTTCCGGATAGTTCGATTTTCTTCTAACTCATTTTCTTCATATATATTTATAATATGTTCATTTATAGTTCTTACATCTTTCTGATAAAGCTCCG
>JAABRS010000259.1 GCA_011390775.1 Clostridia bacterium
GAGAATTGAAAAATATCATAGTTACTATGAGAGAACCGATACATTTAATATATTTAGTGAATTTATAAATAGTTTTTCTTCAGCTATAAATGGTGAAAAAAAGAAAGAAAAAAACAATAACTATCCTGATGAAGATTATGAAGACTTTATTGTTAACCTTATAAGCAAAAAGAAAAAAAGAATTGAAAAGCTATTAGATTTATAGACTTATTAATCTAAGCATTTTTTGATTAAGGAGCTATTTGATGTACGAGATGATTAAAATTTCAAGTATTTTCATACGACAGTACTTACTACCAAATCCTTTTGGAAATAGTCCAGAATCATATTTTTATAACTTAATAGCAGGCTTCATTCTATATCCTATTACTTATTGTATAGTAGGATTATTTTATAGACCTCGTTCAAATCCTCTATTAGGATCATTTTTATACCTTGTTTTTTATTCTATACATACAGGCATGATTATTTTAGCTTCGACATATAATTTTTCAAGAATAGCTATAGTCTTTATTTTGGGTATTTATATAGGAGCTTTAACTGGAGTTAAATATATACAAATAGAAATATTTGGTGGATGGTACTAAATTAAAACAGTAATAAAATATTTTATAATTTATGCTATAATAAAGATAGAAGAAAATGTACGGAAAGGGAGGATTTCAATTGAGTGCTTTAAGAATAGATGTAAAGAAAGATGTATGGTTATGGGCAATTAAAGAATCTCAGAAAGAAGATGAAGAAATCCTGAATAAATATCCTAAAATAGAAAAATGGATAGAAGGTATTGAAAAACCTACTTTTAAGCAGTTAGAAAAACTTGCTAACTTTTTAAAGGTATCTTTTGGTTACTTTTTTTTGGAAAAACCTCCTAAAGAAAATGTTTTAGAAACTGAATTTAGATCTATAAATAATAAAATTCCTGATATAAGTAAAAACCTTAAAGATACTATAATAGAAATGGACAGCAAAAAAACTTGGATAAGCGATTACAGAAAGAAACTTGGTTGGGATAAATTAGAGATAATAAATCAATTTAATGAAAATAAAAAGGATAATATAGAAAGTGATGTAAAACTTGCAAAAGAGTTAATTGAATTAAATGAATACTGGTATAAAGAATTTAAAAAACATAGTGAAGCTTTCAAGCTAATACGAAATAAGTTTGAAGACAAAGGTATACTAACAATGAAAAATGGAGTAGTTGGTATGAATACTCATAGGAAATTAGATATAAATGAATTTAGAGCATTTATGCTTTATGATGATATCGCTCCATTAATATTT
Organism: Clostridia bacterium; assembly: GCA_011390775.1. GTDB lineage: Bacteria > Bacillota > Clostridia > Tissierellales > Dethiosulfatibacteraceae > UBA8670. The sequence goes on from JAABRS010000259.1 coordinate 1,288, forward strand.
ATAAACAACAATGATTCTCTAGGAGGAAAAATATTTTCTTTAATTCACGAGTATTTTCATATTTTATTAGAAAAAGAAGATATAATAGTTTCTGAAGAAAAAGATATAAATCTAGAGAATGAAAAATATATAAACAAAATGACAGCAGAATTTTTAATGCCAAAAAAACATATAGAAGAACTATGGGATAACAAAAAGAATAAAGTAGATCAGATAATAGAATTAAGTAAATTAATGAAAGTAAGTAGTTTAGCTTTAGCTATAAGATTAAATAATTTAACTTTTATCGATAATAAGATAGTAAATACAGTTAGAGAAAAAGCTCTGAAAGAATTTGATATAAAGGATAATAATGGAGGCGGAGATTTTTACAATACCTATAATACAAGAATAAGTAAAAACTTTAAAGAGGCTGTAATTAATGAAGTTGAATCCGGAGAAATAACTTATACCTATGCTTTTGAGTTACTAGGAGGAATTAAGGGGAAAACTTACGATAAAATAAAAGAGGATATGATCAACTATGACTAGAAAATATGCTGTTGATTCAAATATTTTTATTACTGCAAGTAGAAAATACTATCCTTTTGACATAGCTCCTGGATTTTGGAACCAATTAATAGAAAAAGGTAATAGTAGTATCATATTAATCGACAAAGTAAAAGATGAAATTTACAGAAATGAAGATGATTTATCAATATGGCTTAAAAATAATGAAAAATTATTTGGTGTAAAGAGTTCTGAAGACATTAAAGTAATTAATAATTATAAAGAAATAATTACATCAGTAAACAATAGTAACGTATATAAACAACATGCAAAAGATGTGTATGCTGATTCAGCTGATTCGTGGTTATGCGCTCATTCTAAGGCATATAACTACATTATTGTCACAGAGGAAAGATATAGACCAAACTCAAAAAATAATGTAAAGATACCTAATGTATGTGAAGAATTTAGTATTGAGTATATTGATTTTCTAACTTTCATTAGAAAATTAAAAATAATGCTTAATTAGGATTTAAAATTTAAAA
>JAABRS010000260.1 GCA_011390775.1 Clostridia bacterium
TTACAAAATTTCCTATTTCAATTATAGATCCGTTCTTTTCAGCTGCTGGTATAAACATCTGAGGTGATACTAATCCAAGTTCTTCATTATCCCATCTTAGTAATGCTTCTCCACCTATGATTTTTCCTGTAATTGAATCTAGCTGTGGTTGGTAATATACAACTAATTCATTATTTTTTACTGCTTCTTTTATTTTTTCATCAATTTTATTTTCATATACCAGCTTATCTCTGGAGATTCTGTGATATATTTGATAATCGTAGTTCTGATCTTGAAGAACATGAAAAGCTATTTTAGCATTGGTTATTAAATCTCTTCCTCTTTTTCCATTTTCCGGGTATATAGCAATTCCACATTTTATATCAAATAATATTTCTTTATCTTTATATATTACCGGCTTTGATATATGGTTAAAGAATTTTTTCATAAATATTCCAATATCTTTCTTTTCATGAATGCCTCTAAGTTCAAATACATATTCACTTCTTGAAAGATTGGAAAAGAAATTTTCGGAACCTATTATCCTTGTTATATTTTCATTTAATTTTGTCATTATTTCATTGTATTCATTTTTTTTATATGATATCTCTAATATATTGTTGTTTTTTATGTAAAGGTAAACTATACTAAATTCCTCTATTTCATTTATAGTTTTTTGTATTAAGTCTTCTAAATAGTACTCCCTTTCAGAATATATCTGTTTATCAAAATTCAAAAGAGTTTCACTAATATTACTCTTAGAATCCTTATCTTCTAAATCGTTTAGCATGCCTATGTATGATTTTATTTTATTTTTCTTGTTTCCATTCTCTCCAATTAATGTCAATTTGCTGCCAAATATCATACCGTCTTTTCTTTTATTCCATACTACACCATGCCAACTCCCTTTTTCTCCTACAGTTCTATGTATTTTTCTGTAAAAACTCCGATCGTGTCGTTTGGTTTTAAATATGTCGATATTTTTGCCTATGAGTTCTTCTTCAGTATATCCTGTCATATCTTCTAAAGACTTATTTACAAAAGTTATTGTGTATTCTGAATCTGTAACAAATACAGCGTCAGTTGAATTATCTGCTACCAACTGCACTGTATTGTAGTCTTTTCTACTTTTGCTGAAATAATAATAAAGAACGGATATTGAAAACATTCCAAAAAACATTATTCCAACAAGAGATATAAGCATATTATCTGAATTTATCATTGAGGAAGTTCTAAGCATGGGAAGATATTTATCTTCAAAGGAAGATATTATATAATAGTTATTATTAGGACTTGTTACATTACCCATATCTGTAGAGTTAAACTTTGCAACACAGTAATTCACATCATCTATGGAAAAAAACTCATCAAAAGTATTTTCTTTTTCTATTTTTTCCCAAAGTTTTGGATTTTTAACTTTTAAAGTTTCATCTTCATTTCCAGGAATCATGAAACCAAAAGTTTTGCTGTGATTTCCCGATAAATAGTATCCTTCATTATTTACAATATTAGTATCAACAAAAGTTTGATTTCCTAAATATTCATCAAATATATCTAAAGCATATTCTGCCAGGTAATTGATAACTAAGACTCCTTCCCTCTCTCCATCTTCATTTACTATAGGAGTTGCAAATCTAATAGAAGGTTTATATGGTTTTTGAACCTCTCCATCTTCCTGATTTAAATCCATTGGAGATATATATACTTCCTCTTCTATCAAATTTTCTGCATACTGAAAGTAGTATCTTCCCTGTTTGTTTTGAAGTTCTTCTTCATTTACTATATAAGGGTCCTTTAAGATTCTATTATTTACCCTTATTACTTCATTCCCATAGTTATCTAATAATCTAATTTGATCGAACTCATTTTTATTTTTTGCTATTCTTGAAAAAAGTTTCGCTAATTCTTCTTTGTTATTATTTGATTTATTTTTTTTATAATTATCCATTTCTTGAGAGTCTTTTATTACCATAAGGTCGTTGATGTTTGATTCAATTTTAGTTTTGATTATAAATTCAACTGTGTCTATTTTTTGCTTTTGTTCTGATACTATAAGCTTTTTTGCCGTCTCTAATTCCACTCCTGATATATAATCCACCAAAAGAAAGATACCTATGGCTACAGGTATAAATGCTGCAAGAAATATTTTTAATATATTGATTGCGTCTTTCTTTTCCGGTTTTTTAAACATCAAAGTATCTCCTAGTTATTTAATATGCTAATTATAACATAGAAATTCATTGAAAATAACCCTTTATACTGTAAAACTTTACCCAATTATAAAATATTTATCTTAGCTATAAGCTGTTCAGTAATATTTAATATATATCAAAAA
>JAABRS010000261.1 GCA_011390775.1 Clostridia bacterium
ATATCTAAAAAGAATAAAATTAAGGTACCTAACTGGATTAAACATCCGACTGTAAGATATATTGCCCTCGGTCTTTTAGTGGCAGTTATGGTCTTTACTTTAAGATCAGGCAAAAAACTACCTATACTTCTTCTGTTAACAGGATTCGGCGTATTACTTAGTTTGATATTTGAAGAAGCTCTATGGCATAGGTATCTATGTCCCTACGGAACTCTCCAATCTATATTTGCTAAAAAGACAAAAAAAGGATATGAGGTAGATTCAGAAAAATGTATAAGCTGTGGTAAATGTGCAAAAGTATGTCCCGATGATGCAATTTCTGGCAAAATAGCCTTAATAGATAAATCCGAGTGCCTTCTTTGTGGTCGATGTGTAAAAGTATGTCCGGTGGAAGCAATATCCAAAGTCTGATCCTAAACCCTTTTTTAAGCGGAGATTTTTCTTCGCTTTTTTATTTATCCCTTCTTATATGTATAAAGAAAGGCATTTTATGGTATAATTAATTTATAATCACTTTTTCTATGGAGGAGTTTTATGATGTTTACCTTAGGTTCTTTAAGTTGGATTTTTGTTATTAATATTTTGCTGGCTTTTATAGTTATATTCCTTGAAAGAAAGGACCCTACAGCTACCTTAGCATGGGTGCTTGTTCTTTTAATGATTCCTATTTTAGGATTCGTTGGATATATTTTCCTTGCACAAAATTTCAGCAGAAAGAAACTTTTTGAAATGAAAATTATAGAAAAGAAAATATACGGTTCATATATAGAAAGACAGGAAGAAGCAATAAAAAATAATAAATTTGAAATGAATGAAAAAGACTTAAATCAGTATCTGGATTTAATTAAAATGAATGTCTTCAGTAATAAATCCCACTATTCACAGGATAATCAAATAAAAGTTTTTACCGACGGCAAAGATAAATTTAGAGATTTAAAAGATTCTATTGAAAAAGCTAGTAATCACATACACCTTCTCTACTATATAATTAAAGATGATGAAACTTCACGATCTCTAATAGAACTGCTTACTAAAAAAGCAGAGGAAGGTGTGGAAGTAAGACTTATCTATGATTCAATAGGAGGTAGAGAAGTTAAACAAAGCGCCTTAAAAGAGTTAAAAGAAGCTGGAGGATTAGTCGGCGAATTTTTTAAAAGTCCTCTATTTGGAATTAATCTAAAGATGAACTACAGAAATCACAGAAAGATAGCAATAATAGATGGAAAAATAGGATATTTAGGTGGATTTAATATAGGTGATGAATACAAAGGATTGAATGAAAAAATTGGTTACTGGAGAGACACCCATGTTAAAATATATGGTTCCGCTGTTAGAGATTTACAGATTAGATTTATGCTGGACTGGAGAAGTACCGGGAAAGACGATCTAAGCTATACCCCAAAATACTTTCCATATATAGATGGGGAAGGCAATCAGGGAGTTCAGATTATTTCAAGTGGACCCGATACTCCCTATGAAAGAATTAAGCAAAACTATGTAAAAATGATAAGTATGGCAAAGAAGAGTATCTATATCCAAACTCCATATTTTGTACCAGATGCAAGTGTTATCGATACTTTAAAAATCGCGTCAATGTCGGGAGTAGATGTAAGACTTATGATTCCTAACAAACCGGATCATCCTTTTGTTTACTGGGCAACACTGAACTATGCCGGTGAATTATTGAAATCTGGTGTGAAAGTTTACACCTATGAAAACGGCTTTTTACATGCTAAAACCATGGTAGTAGATGAAAAAATCGCCTCTGTAGGTACTGCAAACTTTGATGTTAGAAGTTTTAAACTTAATTTTGAAGTCAATGCAATTATATATTCAAAAGAAACTTCCGAGTTTTTACAAAAAGCTTTTGAAAAAGATATAGAATTATCAAATGAATTAACAAGAGAGTTATACTTAGAAAGAAGGCTGACCGTTAGATTTAAAGAGTCCGTTTCCAGACTTCTTTCACCAATTTTATAAAGGAGCTGATATATATGAATAGTTTTTTAGGTAGAGTAGTTTTGAATATGGTGGCTATATCATTAGCAGCATATCTATTGGAGGGAGTATTCGTTTCAGGGATAATCAACTTATTTATAGTTGCTCTAATATTTGGTCTTATAAATACTGTTATAAAACCTGTAATAGTTTTTTTATCACTACCTATTACACTACTTACTTTCGGATTGTTTTATCTTGTAGTTAACGGTATTATCGTAAGATTTACAGCAGCTATTACTTCCTTGACAGTAGTAACCTTTACCGATGCAATACTAGCTGGTATAATCATCGGACTTTCAAACTGGGT
>JAABRS010000262.1 GCA_011390775.1 Clostridia bacterium
TCTATTTCTGTTACTGTGTATGTACCAGGTTCTAATGGTATAGATAGACCGTCTGTATTACCTGATGCTGTAACTGTATCTACAAGATTTACTCCTTCATATATTTCAAAGGTAAATTCATAATCTCCATCTGCCATATTTCCTGTTACTTCTTTTTCTACTGTTATTGATCTATACAGGTTATTTATGATAGTGTTACTGTCTAAAGTAACTGCACCCTCTATTGCCAATAATCGTCCTTGTATTTCTGCATCAGTAGTAGCTGTTATAGATGTGTCTGCTAAAATACTTCCTACAAATTTAGATCGTATTCCTAGGGTAGCAGAACTGCCTACCTGCCAAAAAACTTTATCAGCTCTTGCTTCATTTGTAAGCACTATCTCACTATCTGTTGCCGTTATTAACGTGGTTGCTGTTTGAAATACAAACACTCCGTTTGGATCATCTGAATCTAGTGTTAGTGTTCCACTATTTTCAAAGGTTCCATCCGCTGAATTATACACACCAGGAGTCAATGTTTGGCCAGCTAAATCCGAACCAATTGTTTGTGTCACTGATTTGCCTGCTGCATCATTATATGCTGCTAAGAGGTCAACTTTTGCCGCTCCTGCTTCAGCATATGTTACTACGTTTGTCGCTAGTACACCTAGTCCCGTAATTGCACTATCTGGTCCTGGATGCAATCCTATTTGTATTGCTGATCCGCTAATTGTGGTAGTCCCTGTATTAGTAATTGCTGATCCTGCCAAAATTGCAAAACTATCTGCCGTTCCCAAATCAACATTTGTTTCATTTGCAAAACCCATTATAGGTACAAACAGTGCAACTACTAATGATACTAATAGTGCCAGTGATACTTTTTTATTAAAATTTTTCATTATCATTTATCCTTTCAAAATAAATATATCTTTTATCTTTAATACATGTTACTTTTTTTTAATTATAATCTAAAATAGTTTTCCATTATGCTCTTAAAGCTTACTCTTTAGTTTTCTTCAGCTTGATTTCAATTAAAATTATATTAGTTTTATTTACATAAAATCTAAATCATTACCTATAGGTATGCCCTATAGAAACTTTATCGCAATACTAAATTATTTTTAGAAGCCATAGAACCAAAAGAATAACCAATACTGTTCCTACTATGCCTAAACCTCTATTCATAGTAATCTCTCCTTTCAAAGTGAAAATGCTATTTTCAACTTTTTTTATTTTTTTTAAAGAAAAATGCGAAAAACATCAATTATTAATCTTCTTCTACCATGAATGATATTTTGGCATTAACTCGGTATCCACAGATCTCATTGTTCTCAACAATAGCATGGATATTTTTTATATATACACTTTTGATATTATCTATTGTCTTAGCTGCTACTTTAACTGATTTTTGTGCTGCATCTTCCCAGCTTTCTTTTGATTCAGCTAGAATCTCTATTACTTTTATAACTGTCATTTTTTCATCTCCTTTTTTTATGATACTTAAATCTCTATCAGAAAATATTTGAATATATTTAAGTTTGATTTTCCTGTTGATTTTACGCGTTTCTGTTTGTTTGGTGATTTTATCCATTGTTTTCACCTCCATATTATTGTTCCTATTATAACTACTCGGTAATTTATATCAGGTCATATTCTCTACTTTGTACATTTTCATCTAGCTTTTTATCCCATTGATAATAAATGTAACCAGTTCGTTAAATTCACTATAATGCTTATCTTGCTTTCCCTGTATCTGCAATAAATATGCAGTTTCTATTCCTGTGAAAAAAATTATTGCTCCAAACAGTTCTGTATCAATATCTCTGATTTCTCCGATTTCTTTCGATTCATCAAGCATCTTCTGAAATATATAAGGTATACCTACAAATCCATCTTTTATCCAAGGTGAGCCGTATACTACCGGCATTTTGCCTTCCTGTGCTAATACACTTGATAAATCCGGATTTTTCCTAAGCTCTTCGAAATGATATCTTAATATTTTTTTAATCTTCTCTAAGGGAGGTATGTTTTGACTCTCGAGTTTTTCACTTAATTTAACTATTTTTTTATGTTGCGTCTCAAAAATATAATCAAGAATACCATCTTTATTTTTAAAATAAATATATACAGTCCCTACAGCAATCTTAGCATCATCAGCTATAGACTGGACTTTTGTTTTACAAAACCCATCTCTGGCTATAATCTTTGTTGCCGATAAACGAATTAATTCTTTCTTTCTCATATTTTCATCTTCCTTTTATTTTATATATTAAATATGAAAGTCT
>JAABRS010000263.1 GCA_011390775.1 Clostridia bacterium
TGACCGTTAACCTTGCTATAGGAATGGTAACACCACCATTTGGAGTTAACTTATTTGTAGCTGGACCTTTAATAGATACACCGGTAGAAATCTTGGGAAAAAAGGTTATACCATTTATAGCAGCATTTTTAATAGCATTGATGATGATAACATTTATACCGCAATTAAGCCTAATTTTATTAGGTTAATATAAATATAAATAAAAATAAAAAATTCAAGGGAGGATTTTATGAAAAAATCAAAATGGATCGTATTATTAATGGTAGCAATTTTATCTTTTAGCATGGTAGGATGTGGAAGTGAGCCAGCTGAAGAACCAGCAGGTGAAAATGGTGGAGAATCAGTAGATTTAGAACCAGTAACATTATCTTTAGCTTTTTCAGCAGCAGATGCATCACCTACAGGATTAGCATCAAAAGAACTAAAAGCTATAATTGAAGAAAAATCTGATGGTAACATAACAATAGATATATACCCAGATGCTCAATTAGGTGGAGATAGAGAGTTAATTGAGGGTGCTCAAAATGAAAATATTGATATAATATCAATGACCACAGCACCGCTAGTAAATTTTATACCTGAGCTAGCTGTATTCGATATGCCAATGGTTTTCAGTGATATTGACACAGCGAAATCAGTAATGAATAGTGAATACTATGAAGAATTAAAAGCCATGTACGAAACAGCAGGATTAAAGTTATTAATGGCAAATCCTGATAGTTTTAGACAAATGAGCTCCAACATACCAGTATATCAATTAGAAGATTTCGATGGAATTAAAATCAGAACTATGGAAAATAAATATCATATGGCTTTCTGGGAAGAATTAGGAGCTACACCTACACCATTGGCTTTTGGAGAACTTTACATAGCACTTCAACAAGGACTTGTACATGCTCAAGAGAATCCTTATGCTACACTGATTGCGTCTAAATTAAACGAGCAACAGGATTACATATTAGACACAAATCATATAATGTTTCTAAGTACATTTTCTATTAATGAGAATGTATATAACAACTTACCTGAAGAATATCAAAACATCTTAACAGAATCTTTTGAAGAAGCAAAAGAAATTGCTTTCGAAATAAGTAGAGAACAGGATGAAAAGGCATTAGGAGAAGTAATTGAAGCTGGTACTGAATTTATTGAAGTTAGTGATGAATTAAGAGCAGAAATGCAGGAGGCAGCTCAACCAGTGTATGAAATGATAGCAGAAGAAATAGGTCAGGAAGCAGTAGACGCTTTGTTTGAATCAATAGAAGAAGTTCAGTAAAAAAGATAAAAGTCTCCTGTTTTAACAGGGGGCTTTATTTTAATTTAAAATTTAAAGGAGGAAACAATGATTACACTTAACACAAAACTTGTAGGTTTATTAGGATATCCACTTACCTTTACATTTTCACCTAAAATGCACAACAGTACATTTAAAGAAATGGGATTAGATTATTACTACATACCTTTTGAAATAGTAAAAGAAGATTTACCTGATGTTTTAACAGGAATTAGACATATGAACTTTGCAGGATTTAATGTTACAAAACCAAACAAAGTTAGGGTTGTTAGATATTTAGATGAAGTAGATGAATTAGCTGCACAAATAGGAGCAGTAAATACAGTAAAAATAACAAAGGATAAGAAATTAATAGGTTATAATACGGATGGAGAAGGTTATGTTGCATCCTTAGAAGATCAGCTTGGAATTACTCCAGAAGGCAAAAAATTTGTATTGGCAGGGGCTGGAGGAGCAGGTAGAGCCATAGCTTTTACTTTAGCTAAATACGGAGCCGAAAGAATAGAAATTTATGATACAAATTTAGATTGCAGAGAAAAAGTAGCAGCAGAAATAAATGCAAATGTATGTAATTGTGCAGTGTCTAGAGTATTAAGTGATGAAAATATAAAGAAAAGTATAGATGAAGGAGACGTTTTAATTAATGCAACAGGAATAGGTATGATGCCCCACACAGACAGAACTCCTTTCAATAAAGACCTATTAAATCCAAATATAATAGTAAGTGATGTTACTTATAATCCTTTGAAAACTAGATTATTAAAAGAAGCAGAAGAAAAAGGATGTCAAATCCATAATGGTATTGGAATGATGATACACCAGGGAAGAAAAGCTTTTGAAATATGGACTGGGATTCAACCACCATATGAATTTATGGAAAAAGTTGTGAAAAATATTATAAATAATCTTTAATAAATAGGA
>JAABRS010000026.1 GCA_011390775.1 Clostridia bacterium
CTCTTGGTCTAAAAGTTCAAGAGCATAATGCTCAAGATCGTTAAAATCCAAAAGACCTTTTTCACTTTTTATTGCTTTGAATTTTTCATCAACTTTAATTACTACATCCAGTAATCCCTTCATAGGAATGTAGGTTTCTTTTGTTATTTTAGTAAGTGTTTCAAATCCATCTTTTGGTACTAATTTTTCAATTTCTGAAATTAATTTTTTAAGTAAATCTCTTTTAGCTTTATATGTATCACAAATTTCGTCCTTTTTCTTGTTTGAAATTCTTGGTAACGAGCTGTAACTAATTGAATTAAAGTAATTTACAAATTCATCAATATTATTTTCGTATAATTCAAATAAAGTATCTATTATCTCCGTATCCTTTATTAAAGTTTCTTCATAAATTTCTCCTGGACCTTGATAGTCCAGCAAAACATTCATTTCGCCAATCATTTTTTTTGAATCGTTCAATAATTTTAAAATATCTTCTTTTATGATTTTGAACCATATGCTGTCTCTGCTGTCATTTCTTAATAAATCTACAGATTCTTCCAACCATTTAATAGGGTATGAAAAGCTCTGTATTTCAGAATAAGTTTGTTTTATAATGTTTTCAAGCCTTAAATCTCCTCTATCTTCACTGTAGTTATCTACTAGCGATTGAAATTCAACTGTATTTTTTTTATAGCTTTTTTCTAATACTTCTTCTAATGCATCGTTAAATAAAATTTCATTTTCTTCTATACTGCTTATCATGAAATTTGGATCAATATCAATAAGGTAGTAGTATCTTTTGATAATGTTGGTACAAAAAGCGTGAATTGTTGATATATTACTCTTATTTAGTTTGTTTATCTGTTTTCTTAATTTATATCTATTAGATTCTTTTCTATTAATTCTATCTATAAGACTTTTCTGTATCTTTTTTTTCATATCTTTTGCAGCAGCATTTGTAAAAGTCACAATTAAAAATTCATCTATATTCACATTGTTTTTAATTAAAGTATCTATTATTCTTTCAACTAACACCGCTGTTTTTCCTGAACCGGCAGCAGCTGATACAAGTAAATTTTTGTCTTTATTTTTTATTGCCATTTTTTGTTCTTCTGTCCATCTAATCATCTGAATCACCTACTTTTTTTATTAACTCTTCGAAATCTTTTTTATCTACTTTTGATATTATCCTGTAATTATTGTCCGGCATAGTTTTATCAAATTGACAAATATCAATATATGAACACCAATTACAAGGTATTTCTTTATTCTTTTTGTAAGGTTCTATAATTATTTTTCCCCTGAGTATATCTTCACCTATTTCTTTAACTTTATTATCTACAAAATTCAAAAGTCCTTCAAAAGATTCTTTATCTAGTGTTTGGGAGTTTTTACTTATTGAACCATTTTTATTAAACTTAATTCTTGCTAAAGTAGATTCCCTCTCTTCTTCGATTTTTTTATCTAATTTTTTTATTAATTCTTTATCCTCTAAAAAAAATCCTTCCATTTTATAACTTTTTAAAAGCTGTTTTTCTATTTCTTTTTCATCTGAAAACTCATCTCCATTTATCCATGGTAGCAAAATACTAAAATAAAAAACTCCCCCTATCATTGAATTATTTCCTGTTATTCTTTCTGAATTTTTTATTAAAGCATCAAGATATATGAAAAGTTGTAATTCCATTCCATTTACTAAGGAAGTCAAATCTATTGACTTGTCTTTAGACTTGTAGTCAATTATATTTACGAAGTTTCCATTATCTGATTCATAAATATCAACCCTGTCTATTCTTCCTTTTATTCTTAATTTTTCACCTTTGCTAAGTTCTTTCTCTATAGATTTGAATTTTGAATTATCTTCAAAACTTATCTCGTAATAACTTGGTTTGAAATCACTCCTATTTAGATGTTCTATAAGACCCTTAGCGGTTTCCATACCAACTCTTGTAATTTTTTTCTTTAAATATTTATTTCTATAAGTATAATCAATCGGGCTGTTTTTATCTTTCTCTTCATTTATAGCATCTTCAATGGAATTTTTCATAATTTTTAATCCATCTTCTAAATCGATAAATTCTTCTTTATTATCAGCAATGTGTTTGGTAAATTTCTCTACCGAGCTGTGGTATATCTTTCCTATATCTCTATTATCAACAACATATTCCTTTCTCTCCACTGGTTTAAGTCCGTATTCTACAAAGAACTTAAATGGACAGTTTGAAAAGCTTTCTAATCCATAAGGAGAGAGAGTTAATGGATTTTCATATAATTCTTTTATATAAATTTCATCTATATTTTTTTTGTTATTGGTGTATAGTAGACCTTTTTTTATAAAATCGTTAAAATTCTTTTTGTTTAACAGCAGCCACTTTAAAGTCTCTTTATAAATGTCATCAAGATCTTCAATAGTATTTTCTTTTGTTATAACATTTACTGCTTGATTTAAAACAGGATTTATTCTAACATGAAGGTTCTCTTTATGGGTTGAAATCAAACTACTTCTGATTATTATTTTGGGAAATATTTCTATTATTTTATCTATATAAGAAGATCTTATCAAACTAGACCCATCGTAATCTCCTAAAGAATAGCTAAAGCTTATTTTTTCTTTTCCTCTACTTAGTATATTATAAAAATTATGTTTTCCCGAATCTATTTCATACTCTGAATCTTTTAATTCTAATCCCTTTTTCTTTAGTAAATCTTTTTCTTCATCTATAAGAATACCGTTATCATCAAAGTTTTTAGGCATATATCCGTCGTTAACTCCAACTAAATAAATAGCCTCCTTACTGCCAAATTTAGTTCTATCTAAATTTCCTATAGTAACAGAATCTATCTTTGGTGGAATAACTCCAACTTTATATTCTTCTAAACCAGAATCTAAAATATTCTTTAATTCAATTATATTTATTTTACTATCTCCTGAAATAGTAATAATCTGATCAAATAAGTCCATTACAGAGTTCCATATCTGATTATTAACATATGCCTCTTCAAATAAATTTTTATCTCTTAATATTTCTGTATCTTTTTCGATTTTTTCTTTTATGTTTAAATTATCAATATCAGAGCATATTGTATTTACTAATTTCTCTATCGTGTTTTTTCCTGTATATAATTTTTTTGATGGTAAAATCTCAATAATTTTTTCTCTTAAATTATTTAAAAATTCTAAATTATCCTCTTCATCTTTATATTTAAATTCTTCAAACCACCTATTCCTATCAATTCCCCATCTTAAAGAATAATTTTCTATTGTTTCTATATCATCATAATCAAAATCCCAATAACCTACCTTCAATAATCTAAATATATCTTCTCTTTTATAGTTGTAGGCAATACAGTCTAAATAAGACATTAAAAATACAATAAATGAGTTGTACATTAGATCCTTTTTATAATCAGTAAAAAAAGGTATATCATACTCTTTAAATACCTTTTCAATAACCGGTATATAAACAGATTCATCACCTAATAATATTCCTATATCTTTATATCTATAATTATATTTCCTTAAATCTTTTATAATTTTATCTGCTAAAATTTCAATTTCTTCGTATGGATTTTGTCCATAAAAGATTTCTATATTTTCAGGTAAAGATTTATATTTTTGTGGAAAATAATCAAAAAAATTTCTTTCAAGATGATTAATATCATCCTTTAGTATTTTTCTTCTTTTTAACCAAATGGTTACAATTTTCGGATTTAAACCTTCTAATTTTTTATTTAAATCATTTAAAGTATTTACACATATTCTAAATTCTTCTCTTTCTATTTCTTTTAGTGAATCTTTTTTTTCTAAAGGAAGTGTTAAGTATATCTCTTTAGAAGTTAATAATAGTTCCCTAATCATCTGAATTTGAAGAGATGAAAATTTATTAAATTCATCTATATATATAATGCTGTTATTAATGTATTTGGAATTCTTAATTTTTTTTATAAACAAATCCTTCTTATCTTCATTGTCTAAGAATGTATTTTTAAGTTTTTCCTCAAGATTTTTATATATTATTTTTATATCTTCTAACTTTCTATCGAATCCGTAATTTTCAAACTCTTTGTCTTCTAATTTTTCTAAAAATTCTAGCTGCACTCTATTTTCTTTTAATTCTTTTAATAATAAGTTGAAGTTTTTTAAAAAACCTTCTTTTTTATAGGATCTACCGAAAACTTTTAAATTATCCCTTTCATTTTGGAAGATTTCTCTTAGAAGCATTATTTTACCGTAATTATTTATTTCTTTTTCTTTAATACCTCCAACTTCTTCCAGTACCTTATACTGCAATCTTGTAAAGCTTAAGATTTGAACCCTCATTATTCCATTCGTTTCAAGAAAATCAATTAATTCTCTTTCTTTTTCATAGGTGATTTGCTCCGGTACTATTAATATTAGATTTTTATCAGTATTATTTAAATCGTTTTTTATTTGTTGGTAAATATATCTACTCTTACCGCTTCTAGATACTCCAAATATATAATTAAGATTCATATAACATTACAACCCCTTATATTTATTCTTCTGTTTCGGATTCTTTTTTATCAAAATTTCTTTTGTATATACTAATATTATCAAGAGTCCATATTCTATCGGAAAAATTTCCGTATTCTACGTTTTTGAGTCCTTCTTCAAAGTCGTATACCCTAGCATCTATAAGGTCTATATAATGAAGTATCTCAGCTTCTAAAATCATTGGTTTTTTAGGGGATCCAAACTCCGGGAAATAATGATGGCTTAATATCATATGCTGTAGCAATACCTTAATTTCTTCATCAATTTCATGCTTATCAGCTGCTTTTTCTACTTCTATAATTCCCATTGTAATATGTCCTAATAATTTTCCATCTCTTGTATAGTCGTTTACAATACCCATTTCATTAGAATCCATTTCTTCAATTTTACATACATCATGTAAAAGTATCCCTGCATAAATTAAATCTGTATTTATATTTTCATAGGTTTGAGCTAATTTTTCACCTAATCTCAACATTCTTACCAGGTGATAAAGTAATCCCCCTTTTATAGAATGGTGATTAGACTTAGCTGCAGGATAATAACTCATTTTATCCTTATATTTTGTAATTATTTCAAGTACTATTTTCTTTATATCTTCGTTTCTAATTTTTGTTATGTATTTTTTTAGTTCATTAAACATATCCTCTGATTCTAAGGGAGCCGTCTGGACAAAATCTTTAATATTTACTTCATCCTGGGGATTGACCTCTCTTATTTTTTCTATTTTTAGCTGTTTTACACCTTTCCACTCACTTGCTGTTCCTCTAATTTTCATAACCTTATAATTGTCTATTCTTTCTTCAATATCTTTATTTAAATTCCAAATTTTACCATTGATATCCTCTATACCATCTCCAAGTATAAGATCCATATATAGTTTACCGTTTTTATCGCTTTTCACTTCACTGGATTTCACCAGAAAAAAACTATCAAATCTTTCATTAACTTTCAAATCTTTAATTCTTTTATAAGTCATTTACTCCTCCTTAATCAATTTTTAATCCCATATGATAAGAACTGTAAAAAGTTCCTTCAATAAGGACATCTCTACTTAATAATCCCTCTTTAATAAATCCAAATTTTTCATATAATTTTATCGCTTTTTCATTATTTTCATAAACAAGAAGGTCTACTTTTTTAAAGTTATTTTTTTTACACAAGGATATTAGATATTCCATCATTTGACTTCCAACACCAATGTTCCAATAATCCTTTAATACACTTATTCCTATATCGGCTTTATGCTTTAGTCTTTTCTTAGAGGAACTTGTAATACTTCCTATGGTAACGAGATTTTTATTAATATAACCACCTATCATATAACTTCTTTCAGTTTCTTTCATGTTTCTTAAAACTACTTTCTCCTGTTCTATAGTATAGGATATACCTTCTTTTCCAAAGGTTAAAAAATCTGTTTCCCCTCCAACTTTATTCAAATAATTTAGCACCTTTTCAGCATCCTGTGAATCTAATTCTCGGAATGTAATCTCTGATTTATTTTTTAATGTTTCTTTTTTCACGTATTTAACCTCCATTTTATATTTAAACGACAGAAGAATCATATGTTCTATAAAATTATATCATATATCATTTTAAATTAAAGCACTAAAAAAACCGCGTCCGCGGTTTTTTTTATATGTTATTTATAAGTTCTCTAGAATTCTCACTAAGTCTTTTTTATTGAATAAATATTTTTTATTACAAAACCGACAAGTTACTTCAGCTTGACCATCTTCTTTGATTATTTTTTCTAAATCTTCTTTACCAACTGAAATCAAAACCTCTTCAGTCCTATCTTTACTGCAATCGCATTTATACTGTACCGGTATTTTTTCAGTTATTTCTATATCGAAATCGCTTAAAATCTCCTCTGCTATATTTTCCAAACTTTTACCTTCTTTAAAATAATCTGAAACATTTTTGAGTTTAGCTATTTGTTTTTCAATTTTTACTATTTCTTCATCTTTTAAATCAGGCATGGTCTGTATCATAAACCCTCCAGCAGATTTTACAGAAGTATCTTTATCTACGAGTACTCCTAATCCGATTACTGTAGGTTGCTGTTCGGATTCAAAATAATATGACGCAATATCTTCACCAATTTCTCCAGTTATAAGTTGAGATTGTCCTACATAGGGCTCTTTCATTCCTATGTCTCTTATTACTTTAAGAGTTCCCTTAGTTCCAATGGCTTCTCCAACATTCAATTTCCCATTTTCCTTATCTTCTACAAAAAATCTAGGATTTTGAATATATCCTTTCACGTTTCCATTACAATCTGAGGTTACAAGTACTGTGCCCGCAGGTCCCCCACCGTTGATTCTTAAGGTGAGCTTGTCTTTTTCATATTTCATTGTATATCCCATCATTAAACCAGCTGTCAACATTCTTCCTAGTGCTGCCGTAGCAACCGGAGATGTTTCGTGATATTCCCTAGCTTTTTCTACTACATCAGTTGAATTAACTATCATAAATCTAAATGATAATTTTTTATCTATTCCTCTAATCATATGTCCCATAATCTACCTCCTTATAGCTGTAAAAACTATTCTTTCTGATCTTTCATTAGGTTTATTTTCGTTATAATCATCGTATGTTTCTATATTTTTAAACCCGTTTTTTTCTAAAACATTTTTTATTTCTTCTGTTTGATAAGCTTTTTGATGTTGGTTTTCTATGATTCTTTTATAGTTATTATCTTCTTTTATAAAGAAATTTAAATTCATTTCAGAAATAAGATTTTTTTCATCAAAAAAATTTTCCCAAACATAAAATATACCTTCTTCTTCGTTAACAAAGGTATTATTATCTAAAATACTTTTTAGTTTATGATAGCTGCTTATGTCAAATATAATATATCCCCCATCTTTTAACAGTTCATAAGAATTTTTTATAAATTTTTCGAATTCACTATCATCAATCATATAGTTAACCACATCGCATGTACTTACAATTCCATCAAATTTATTATTTATTTTAAAATCACTTCCATCACCTTTCATCAATCTGATGTTAGGAATTTTCCTCAGTTTTTCATAAGCTTTTATCAGCATATTTTCAGAAGAGTCGATTGCTGTAATTTTATAATTTCTATCTGCCAATCTTTTGGTTATTTCTCCTGTACCACATCCTATTTCCAAAATTTCTTTTTTACCATTAATCCTTTTATCTATAAATTTAGTCCATTTATCGTAGGGAACACTTCTCATCAAAATATCATATACTTCTGAAAATTCATAATTGTTCAATTTTAACCTCCCAATATTTAATCTTTATTTCTTTTATATCTAACTATGTTTTTTAATTCTTTTACCTCTTTTAGAATCAAATTTAAAGTATACTGAATGCTTATAAGTATAACAAAAAAAATTATGATAATAATAACCTTAATATCTAAATTAATCATTATCTAACATCTCCCTATTATAAATATTGATTTCTTTCCCCTCTAATTTATCCTCGTTAATATATATCTTCATATCTTCAGGAACTGTAATAATATCCTTAACTCCATCACTTATATATCTCAAGTCGTAGTTTTCTTCAAAATATTCATACCACTCTTCTGATTCTTGATACTCTTCTGTACGACTTACTCTTATTCTAGGTATTTCTTTAAAATTAAATCTTTTATCAACCCATGAATAACTTGGATGAGAACCTACATCCAAAATCCCAATATGCTCGTATTTAATACCTTCGTATTCTCCTCTAACTAGATATTCTTGTAAAGATTCCTCAGGTCTTAACCCGTAAGGTAATGACAAAGAGTTAATTTCATATTCCGGAATAAATTCTTTAATAAACTTTGCTTCTTCTCCTAATTGAAATAAAATTTCTTCTTTGCTATTAATCTCGTTAAGAAATGCATGATTATAAGTATGATTACCAATATCATAACCATTTTCTATAAGGAAATTCAACTTAAAATCTAAATATTCTTTTTGTCTAAAAGGATTAGTTCCAAATAGATAAAAAGTTGCTGTTGAATTAAATCTTGGATTCTCTTTTTTAAATTCTTCCATAATTCCTACAGCACTATCTGGATCTATTATTAATTCTCCGTTTTCTTCTACTACATTAAAATTATTTTTCAATCCATCATCAAAGGTTAAAACTACAGGAGTTTTTCCCGCTGGAACAACCATCTCCCCAGTAATATAATCTTTTAAAGATACTAAGTAATAGTTGTTATCATGGAGATATTCTAAATTTTTTTTAAAAGATTCTTTTGAAATTTCCCAAACTCCATCCTCATCTTCAATAGAGTGAAGCATTAAAACCATAACCTTACCCATTTCGTTTGGCTTAAGGGTCAAATCAATGTCATCTATTCTAATTTCTTCTTGGTGTTCCTCTACAAATTCTTCCGGCTCTAAGTAACCTCTGCTGCCGGCTAAGGAAATTAAAATTATATTTAAAAACAATAATAATCTATTCATATTATATCGGCTCCTTTAATAAGTTATTGTTATTGTAACAAAAATATATTTCAAATGATACAATTAACTAAAAAATTACTAAATTGTATTATATTTTGTCATTATTATGTTATAATACTAAAAGGTGGTGGTAATTTGTTTGACAGCGGTTCTATTTTAGCAAAAAACAAACTCAAAATACTTTATATATTTTATACTATAAATATACCCATAAATAACACCGATATAACAAAATTCGTTTTAGAAAAGGATTATATGGATTATTTTACCTTGCAAAAAATTCTAAATGAATTGAAAGAAGATGAATTTTTAACTATAGACAAGGTTGACAGTAAAGATTTCTATTATCTTACAGAAAATGGTAAGAAAACAGTAGATATGTTTATAGATAAAATCCCCAAAATGTATCGTGAAAACATCGAAGAAAATTTTAAGTTTTTAAAAAAAGAAATAGAAAAAAACAGACAATTAGTTGGACATTATTTCCAAAGAAAAGACAAGGATTTTACTGTTATTTTACAGGCTTTCGAAGATGATATAACAGTTTTTAATTTATCAGTGAACGTTCCGGATGAGGATACTGCGAAAAATATAATGAAAAAATGGAAAGAAAATCCTGATAAAATTTATTCGGAATTCATAAATATATTATTTAAGTAGGTGTTAAAGTGACGAAAAATAAAATCATCATCTATGCAGATGGAGCTTGCTCTAATAACCAAGAAGATAATAATGTGGGTGGTTACGGAGCAGTAATGCTGTATAAAAATCATAAGAAAGAAATATTTGGTGGTGAAAAAAACACAACAAATAATAAGATGGAAATGAAAGCCATCATAGAAGCATTAAAACTACTAAAAACATACTCGATACCAGTTGAAATATATACTGATTCAGCATATATCGCAAATTGTATTAACCAAAGATGGTATGAAAAATGGATGAAAAACGGTTGGAAAACAGCAAATAAAAAGCCTGTTAAAAACAAGGAATTATGGATGGAAATAATCGATTATATGAATAAAATCGGAAATATTACATTCCATAAAGTACCGGGCCATTCCGGCGTTGAACTCAATGAAAAGGCAGATGAATTAGCCAATAAAGGTATCGATAGTATCAGATAGTAACATCTTCGCATCCTTATATCCTAATTCTATATTTTCATTGATTTTTTTATTATTAAATTCTAATGTACCTCCTAAAGATTCTTTGGGACTTATATCTATTATATCTACATTACTGTATTTGGAATAATCATATTTATCAGGTCTTAATCTAACTGATATTATTTTTTTATACCCTTTTTTTACTAAAAGATTTATTGGAAGATTGTTAAAGAAACCACCATCAATATAATATTCTCCATCTATTTTTTCAGCTTTAAAAACAGGAAGATACGAAGATGCTATAATATACTTGTACAAGCTTCCTTCTTTAATATCTTCAAGAAAAATCTCCTCAAGTTTTCTTTTACTAAGATTATAAGTTACCAATCCTAAGTCTATATTATTACTTCTAATTATACTTTCATCAATACTTTCTTTCAGCATTTCTTTCATAGGAGTTATATCTAAACCATCATCTTTATATAAAAAATACTCTTCTAATTTATCTATATCTTTTACTAAATCTTCATTGAATTCTGTAGGAAGTTTTTCTCTATTGACTTCACCATTTACTATTTTATCAAAAGATAAATCCCTCCATATTTTTATCGCCATGTCGATATTACCCATTGCAAAAGCTGCTGAATTAATTGCCCCCACAGATGTTCCTGCAACACCATTTATTCTTATATTTCTTTCATTTATATACTTCCATACTCCTATCTGGTATGCACCTTTTGCTCCGCCACCTTCAAATACTAATCCTAACATAAAACCATCTCCATTTACTTTGTGTTATAAATTTCTACTGAATTTGATATAGTACTTTTTATAAGTTCTTCAACGTCTAAATTTCCTTCGTCCTCTAAAATTTTATCTAAAGTCGGTCTTGTAACCGGATTCTCCGGTGAAAATATAGAACAGCAGTCATCAAAGGGTTTTATTGATGTCTCGTAAGTATCAATATCTCTAGCAATCTCTATGATGTCAGTCTTATCGTTTCCTATTAAAGGTCTCAATATAGGAATATCAACACTATTTTGGATTACTTTAAGGGATTTAATAGTTTGACTTGCAACCTGACCAAGGCTTTCCCCTGTAATAAGACAGTCGTATTCATCTCTTTCTGCTATTTCTTTACTAATTCTCATCATAAATCTTCTAGCTATAATAGTTGTATTTTTTTCCTGACAATTTTCCTTAATTTTTCTATATATTTCTAAAATATTAACAAAATATACCTTCATTTGTCCCGTATATACTGATAAAATATCGCTTAATTCCTTTATTTTTTCATTTGATCTTATACTGGTGTAGGGATAGGAATGAAATGATATACAGTCCACCTTAACTCCTCTTTTACCCATTTGATAGCATGCTACAGGGCTGTCTATACCACCTGATAGAAGTACCAATCCTTTTCCATTTGAACCTACCGGTAATCCGCCACCACCACTGTATTTTTCTGAATAAATATAGGTTTTGCTTCTAATATCAACATAGACTATAAGATCTGGATTGTGAACATCAACTTTAATGTTTTCTATATTTTTTAAAACTTCACCACCTAAAATATTATTCAGTTCCATTGACTTAACAGGAAAAGTTTTATCAGCTCTTTTAGCTTGTATTTTAAAGGTTTGAACATTTTCATTTTTTTTCTTGAAATTAACGTATTCAACAACTTTATTTTTTATTTCATCAACATCACTTTCAATTTTTACACAGGGTGATACTACTACAATGCCAAAAACCTTACTTATGTTTTTTACCATTTTATCAATATCTTTATCAATGTCTAAGAACACCTTCCCTCTATCCCTATATATTTTTAAATTTTTGTCATCAATAATTCTTCTAAGGGATTGGTTAAGCTTGTTTTCAAAGTATCCTCTGTTTCTACCTTTTAATACAATCTCTCCTAAACTCATACTTATATTATTGTACATATTAACTCCTTATCATTTTTCTGATTTCTTTTACGTATTTGCTTATTTTCTCAACTACAAATTCTGCATCTTCTTCTTTGCTGTATCTTCCAAAACTTATTCTAATAGTACCTTCTACATAATCATTTGAAATTTTTAAGGTATCATAGGTTGTACTAATACCCTTGTAATTTGATGAGCAAGCAGATCCTGATGATACATATATATGATCCATTTCTAAAAAATGTATCAATACTTCACTTTTAATATCCTTAATTGATAAATTTATTATATAAGGAGATGTATTTCTTTCATTTCCGTTGAATATAATGTCATGGATATTTTCTTTTAATAAATCTCTATATCTTTTGTTAATTTTTTTTGTTCTTAGATAATTTTTTTCCATATCTCTTTGGGCTAATTCGCAAGTCTTCCCAAAGGAAGCTATTGAAGGTACATCTTCTGTCCCCGATCTAAGATTGTTCTGTTGGCCACCACCGTAGATTAAAGGGAGAAATTTACCTGGTTCTTTAATATATAAACCTCCTAATCCTTTAGGTCCGTGAATTTTATGAGACGAAAAAGACATCGTATCAATATCAAGTTCATTAACATCAATATTTAATTTACCAAATCCCTGAACACCATCTACATGAATTAGTATACTATCATTTAATCTTTTTATACTTTCAGATATTTTCCTTATATCTTGAACAAAGCCAATTTCACTATTCACATAAGGAATAGTCACTAACCCAGTATACTTGTCTATTTTACTTAACAAGTCTTCTAAATCTATACTACCGTCATCATTTGTACCATAGTATTCAATATATATTTTTTCTTTATCTTTTAAGAAATTACAATAATTCAAAACTGATGGATGTTCTAATTTAGAAGTTAAAATTTTCTTTTTATTTCCCTTGAGTTTCTTAATCTGCCAAATTCCTGTATTATTTCCTTCAGTGCCTCCAGATGTAATAATAAAATTATGTGATTTAGCTTTTATAAGATTACATGCTTTTAATATACTTTTTTTGTATATTTTTTCAGCATCTAATCCCATTTTATGTAACGCAGAGGGATTAGCATAGTACTCATTATATATTTCTATAAGGTAATCTTTAGATTCTTTGTCCAATGCAGTAGTTGCAGCATTATCAAGGTATATAGCCATTTTCATTCAGCTCCTATTTGTGAAAATTATAATTAATTGTTTCTTAATAATTTTTCATATTGATTAATTTTTTTCACTATGTTATAATTAAGTTGGTTATCCCCCCGATAGCCAAAATATATTCCCAATACCCCTTTTAAGCATTTATGCTTAAGATAAGGCGACCTACCCAGGTCGCTTTATCTTTTTTATGCTCTTTTATATTTACTCAAATAATTTAACTTTTCTCTATTATAATGATCTTTTAGCTTTTTTATTACCTTGTTGTTTGTATTAAATTTAATACTATCTATCCTATTCAAAGGCATAATATCGATAGAAGTTCCTGTAACAAAAGCTGCATCAAAAAAGTTCAGCTCATCTAAAATTATCTCTCTTTTTAAAATAGAAATATTATTTCTTTCACATATTTCTAAAATTTTTTGTCTTGTAGTTCCAAGAAGTACTCTTTCATCTGGAGAAGTTATGATTTTTTCTCCTTTAACAAAAAATAAATTGGATCTACTGCCTTCTAAAACAACCTTGTTTTCTGTTATGAAAATTGCTTCGTCTGCATCTACTTCTTTTAGTATTTTATTTACTATTTTTCTTCTTTCTTCATTTAGAATTTTAGCATTAGGATTTTCTCTTTCTTCATAAATTAAAATGGTTTTATAGCCTTCAATATATTTGTCTTCTGATGGATAGTTACTCTTAACCATGTAAAGAATTTTTACAGGTTCCTCTTCTTCAAAGTATGTAGTTTTGATATTGTTATTCGTTCTACCTGATTTTACTACAAGTTTTTCTATATCTTTTTTAAAATTTTCTTCTAGATAATCCTCCCTGTAACCGGCTAAATCTATACTGTTATTTAATCTAATTAGATGGTTTTCTAGATACAAAGGTTTACTATTTACTACTCTCAATACATCATAGACTTTTACTTTATCACTTAGAAGTTTCTTTTCTATTTCGTCATTTTCCACAATTTCGCCATTTAATATTCCATATTTTAAAATATTATCATTTTTCATAAATTACCTCTTCTTGTTTTATGTCTTATTTAATAATAACCAACATTTCTATTATAATACATCTAACCTTTATTATAAAGCATAAAAAAATCCAGCATAAAAGCTGGATTCATGATATAAGTCTCAGATATCTTCATCTTCTACAAATTTTTGTATTTCTACCTTGTATCCACTAGGATCTTCTACAAAAAAGTGATATATTCCAAATTCTTCATTTACTTCTGGAAACGGAGGTATTTTATATCCAGATCTTGCTATATGTGCATAAATCTTATCAACATCTTTAGCTACTAAAGTTATAATTGGACCATTTTCTCCTCCACAGTCATCTAAATGTTCACAAAAACCTATTTTCCCACCATTTGGTATTTGATAAATTTTACATTTACCCTGATCTTCAAATAATTCTAATTCTAATAAACCGGAATAAAATTTATGAGTTTTTTCTAAATCTTTCGTTCCATAAAATCCAATAAAATAATCCCATACATCTTTCATTAATATCACTCCTAATTTATGCTTTTTAGTACGGTTATAGTATTTTTTTTAATTAAAAACTTATCTGATAAAGCTTTAACAAGCATTAATCCTCTACCATTTTCATCCATAATATCACTTTTACAATGAATTATATTAAATCCTTTGCCTTCATCAGAAACTTTTATTTTTATTTTATTTCTATTCAAAGAGAAAAACAGATTTATCTGCTTTGTTTTATCTTTTTGGTTTCCGTGAATAACACAGTTTGAAATTAATTCATTAAGTATTAATCTTATATCAAATATGTGATTTTCATCTAATCTTTCATCAATATTTGATAGTATTTCATTAATTACAAGCTGGGCTGTTTGCAGATCACTTTGAAATTGTCTTTCACAAATATAATTCATATCATCAACCTCATCCCTACAAAGAATATACCCAGCCTGTTTATTATTTATTCAATTAATTGAAAATATTTATTTATTTTCTATTTCTTATAACTGCTTGAGCTGCAGAAAGTCTTGCTATTGGTACTCTATATGGTGAACATGATACATAATCCAATCCTGTTCTATAGAAGAAATCAATTGAATCAGGATCTCCACCATGCTCTCCACATACTCCTATTTTTAGATCAGGTCTAGTTCTTCGACCTAGCTCAACTCCTATTTCTACCAATTTTCCTATACCTATTTGATCTATGCTTTGGAAAGGATCCTTTGGTAAAATCTCTTTATCTAAATACTCTCCTATGAATTTACCAGCATCATCTCTAGAAAATCCAAATCCCATTTGAGTAAGATCATTAGTTCCAAAAGAGAAAAATTCAGCTTCTTTAGCAATATCATCCGCTATCAGAGATGCTCTTGGAATCTCAATCATAGTTCCTATTAGATATTCTAATTTTACTCCTGTTTCTACTAGTACTTTTTCAGCAGTACTTTTAACAACTTTTTTAACAAAATTCATTTCTTCTTCTATACCTACTAAAGGAATCATAATTTCAGGTTTAACTTTAATGCCTTCTTGAAAAACCTCTACAGCAGCTTCTATTATTGCCCTAGTCTGCATTTCTGCTATCTCAGGGTATGTTACTGCCAATCTACATCCTCTGTGTCCTAGCATAGGATTAAACTCCTCTAAATCACTTATAGTTTCTTTAAGTTTTTCTACTGATACTTCCATAGTTTTGGCTAAATTTCTAATATCTTCTTCTTCGCTTGGTAAAAATTCATGTAAAGGTGGATCTAAAAGTCTTATAGTTACAGGTTTTTCTTTCATTTCTTTATAAATTCCTATGAAGTCTTCTTTTTGCATCGGAAGTATTATTTCTAAAGCTTTTTTTCTTTCTTCTTTACTATCTGCCAATATCATTCTTCTAACAGCAGGAACTCTTTCTTCATCAAAAAACATATGCTCTGTTCTACACAATCCAATTCCTTCAGCACCGAATTTTAAAGCTGTATTAGAATCCTTAGGAGTATCTGCATTTGTTCTGATTCCAAGTGTTCTAACTTCATCAGCCCATTCCATAAGTTTTGAAAAATCACCAGATAAATTTGGCTCCACTGTTTTTATTTTTCCTTCATATACTTTACCTGTAGTACCATCCAAAGAAATGATTTTTCCTTCTTGAAACTCCATACCATCAACAGAAAATATCTTTAGTTCTTCATTTACCTTTATTGATTCACATCCGGCAATACAACATTTTCCCATTCCTCTTGCTACAACTGCAGCATGAGATGTCATTCCTCCTCTAGATGTAAGAATACCTTTAGCTGCGTTCATTCCTTCTATATCTTCAGGAGATGTTTCTTTTCTAACTAATATTACATCTTCTCCATTTTTAGCAGCAGTTACCGCTTTTATTGCTGTAAAATAAACCTTCCCAGAAGCTGCTCCTGGTGAAGCCGGTAAGCCTTTAGCTATAGGGTTTGCTTTTTCCATTGTTTCACTATCAAAGGTAGGATGTAACAGTTGATCTAAGGACTTAGGTTCTATTCTCATTAAAGCCTCTTCAATATCTATTACCCCTTCTTCTTCCATCTCTACAACTACTTTTAGTGCTGCCTGCGCGGTTCTTTTTCCAGTTCTTGTTTGTAGAAAATACAATTTTCCTTTTTCTATTGTAAATTCTATATCCTGCATATCCTTATAGTGGCTTTCTAACTTTTCACAGGTTTCTTTAAATTGTTTAAAAACTTTAGGCATTATATCTTTTAATTCTTGTATATCCTTAGGTGTTCTTATACCAGCTACTACATCTTCTCCTTGAGCATTTATTAGAAATTCACCATATA
>JAABRS010000264.1 GCA_011390775.1 Clostridia bacterium
ACTTAATTTTACCGAAAGTTTTAGCAGGAGAAAGAATCAGTAAAGAATATATTGTTAAATTAGGACATAGTGGTTTATGTAGAGATTGCAAAATTTGTACATTCCCAAATTGTGGATTTGGTAAGTAATGAAAAATCATATTAAAATTATAGGGTTGATATCTTCTTTAATAATATTTCTATTCTTTGCTGTACCTTTAACATCATATTTTATTATTTCTATTAAGGCTGTTAGATTAGAATTTTTTTCAAAGGTTTTTTTTCAAAGTTTAAAGATATCTTTAATTAGCTCTTTTATAAGTCTAACCATTACAGTTTTATTGGGCTTGCCGGCAGCATACTTCTATTATATTGAAAGAAAAAAATTTGTAAAAATTATATTTGATATTGCTGAATTTCCATTAGTTATTCCACCTTCTGTCTCTGGACTTATATTACTTATATCCTTTGGAACAATGGGTACTATAGGAAAATATTTAAACCTTTTGGGTATAAGTATCCCTTTTACAATAATTGCAGTTTCAATAGCTCAAATTTTTGTAGGAGCTCCTTTATTTTTAAAGAATATAAGAACATCTTTTGAATCAATGGATGAAAAACTTGTAAACACTGGAAAAATACTAGGATTAAATGAAACTCAAATATTTAGAAAAATAGTAGTACCTCAAAATAAAAATGCTATTTTTTCTTCTTCAATAATCACTTTATCAAGAATGCTTTCTGAATTTGGTGCTACAATTATGTTTGCTGGTAATATGAAAGGAGTTACTCAAACTTTACCTCTTTTAATATATTCATCTATGGAAAAAGATATTAATATTTCTATAGTTGTTGGGTTTACACTATTATTGATTTCTTTAATTATTCAGTTACTTTTAAAGAAAATTTTTAATAAAGGAGATACTAATGTTAAAGGTAGATTTATGTAAAAAATATGATGTGAGAAATATAGAAATAAATTTCAAATTATGCAAAGGTGAAATTCTTGTGATTATGGGTGAAAACGGAACAGGAAAAAGTACTATACTAAACATGATATCTGGAATAATAGAACCTGATGATGGAGAAATAAAATACTGTAATGAAATTATTTTTTCAAAAAAACAAGAAATTAATAAAAAAACGAATTTAAGAAAAATTGGCTATATTACTCAAGAAAATGTTCTTTTTTCTCACCTGAACATATATGAAAATATAGTGATAGGATTAGAAAATTCTCCAAATAATTTTGAATTAAAAAAATATATAGATGAATACAATCTAAAGGATTTATTAATGAAGTATCCTCATGAAATATCTGGAGGGCAAAGACAGAGGGTATCAATAGTAAGGTCTTTAATAAGAAAACCTGATATTATTCTTATGGATGAAGCATTCTCTGCTATAGATGAAAAAACAAAAATATGTTTAAGAAATAAAACCAAAAAATTGGTTAAAGAAAATAATATACCGCTTATTTTTGTAACTCATGATATTAAAGAAGCTAAATTTATGAGTGATTATATTTTGAAAATTAACTAGGAGGCTAAAATGAAGTATAAAGTAGTAGTAATACTTATAATTTTAATACTAATAACTGGTTGCAGTACTGAAAAAAATGAAAACAGTATTTTTGCTGCAGCATCTTTAACGGAGAGTTTAGAAGAGTTTAATGAGAGTAAGGACAATTCTATTAATATAGTTTTTGATAGTTCTACGAGACTACGAATTCAAATAGAAAATGGTGGAAAAACAGATGTTTACTTGTCTGCGAATAAAAAAAACGTTGAACTTTTAAATGAGAATGAATTAATTACTGAAAGCAGAGAAATTTTAAGAAATAAAATGATCTTAATTACACCTAAAGAAAGTAATATAAAATCTTTTGAATATCTGGGCAGAGATATAAAGTTAATAATTGCAGCAGAAGAGGTCCCTTGTGGAAAATATGCTAGAGAAGTAATTAAAAACCACAATAAAATATATGGTGAGAATTTTTATAATAAGGTTGTAGGAAATGTTGTGTCTGAAGAATTAAATGTTAAGCTAGTAGTATCGAAAGTTTTATTAGAAGAAGGTGATGCAGGAATTGTATACGCTACAGATGTAACTTCTGAGAATAGAGATAATTTAAACATTATTGAAATAGAAGATGAATACAATATTGAAGCTTCATATTGGATGTGTTTGGTAAATAAAAATTCCAAAAAATTTTATGATGAAATTTT
>JAABRS010000265.1 GCA_011390775.1 Clostridia bacterium
TAGATGATGCCATTTTCCTATCATATCTACTATCTTAAAGTCTATTATTTCTACTTCTTCTCTTTTTATATATTCCTGCACTTCTTTTTTTTGAGTAAACATTGATTACTCCTTTCTTATGTTTGCCTTTATATATAGCAATATTTATGCCAATTTTTAAATTATTTTACAGAGTATCAGAAAGAATTTTGTATATGATTGCTGGACATTTAGCAACTTTGTCCATGACAAAATCTTTTTTATGTATTATCTGTATTTATATTTGTACTATTTATACAGTTATATGTCTGATTTAATATATATATGTTTATATACGATTTTTAAAGGCTAGTTTTTTATGGCATGGATATTGCTATAATATATTATCAAAGCAGAGGTGGTTAATATATGGATAAAAAAAATTATATAGATATAATTAATAAAAAAATCGAACAATTATATCCTGAATTTGTAAAAATAAGAAGATATCTACATGAAAATCCTGAATTAAGTACAAAAGAATTCAATACTCAAAAATACCTTCTTCATTTATTAGATAAATACGATGTACAAATTGATTCTAATATAAAAGGAACGGGTATTTGTGCAACATTGAAAGGTAAATTACCAGGAAAAACAATAGCTTTTCGGGGAGATATGGATGCACTTAATATAAAAGAAGAAACTGATTTACCTTTCAAATCTAATAATGATGAAGTTATGCATGCCTGCGGTCACGATTCTCACATGACCTTTTTAATAGGATCTCTTATGATTTTAAGTGAATTTAGAAATCATTTAAAAGGCAATATCAAGTTTATATTTCAACCAGCTGAAGAAAGCATTGGCGGCGCTAAAGAGATGATTGAAGATGGAGCTTTAAATAATCCAAAAGTAGATTTAATAATAGGAAGTCATATTTGGCCTGAAATAAATACAGGTACAATAGGATTGAAAAAAGGCCCGATAATGTCTTCTCCGGATATTTTTGATATTAAAATCATTGGCAAGGGTGGACATGCTGGTAAGCCAGATAAAGTAGTAGATCCTATATTGTTAGCCGGAGAGATTATAACTTCTATTGAAAATAAAATACTACGGCCTTCCGATCCTTTTGAACCTATAGTTATCACTTCATGTTCAATAAATGGTGGAAATAGTTACAATGTTGTTCCCGATATCTGTACTATAAAAGGTACTGTTAGAACATTCAGTGAAGATAGTCGAGTCTATGTTGAAGAAAAAATGAAAAATCTTATTGATAGTGTAGTTAATTTAAGCGGTGGTAAATCAGAATTTAAGTATATTAAAAGATTTCCACCTACTATAAATGATTCTAATGCTATTGATTTTATTAAGGGCTCTGCCTCGGAAATTATTGGAAATTCAAATGTTCTAAATATAAAATATCCTTCAATGAGTAGTGAAGATTTTTCATATTTTTTAAATGAGGTTCCTGGTGCTTATATCTTTATTGGAACAAGATGTGAGAATAAAAATCTTATATACGATTTACATAATCCTAAATTTACAATTGATGAAGAAGCACTAAAAATAGGTATTAAAGTTTTTGTTAAATCTGCATTAGATTATTTACAATAATATATTCCCTCCAAATATATATTTTTTTAAACTTCCAATTTAGAAGTCTAAATCTCATTTATAACTTCTTTTGGAAGTTTTTTGATTTTAATATATTAAAACATTAATAATTATTCATTAAAATTAGATTAAAACATGATTTTTTTTAACTATTTGTGTTAAAATATAAGCAAATAAATAGTAAGTGAGGAACAATAATGAAAAAAATATTTGTTATTTTATTAGTAAGCCTTTTTGCTTTTGCTTCCTGCAGCAGCGATAAAGAAGAGGCAGATAAAAGTTATACCGACGAAGAACTATTAGAAATTGGAGAAGAATATATAAATGCTTTATTGTCTGATGATTTTGAAGGTGCATATGAGGACTTTAACCACGACGAAGATATGAAAAAAGCTGTTAATACGGAAGGTTACAGGGAGATTTTCACTCAACTGTATCAGCAAACTGGAGATTTTAAAGAAATGACGGGAAAAGAGATAGCTGTCAAGGGAGATTATAGATTAGCATCCTACGGGTTGGTATTTGAAAATCAATCCTTAAATGCTAATGTAGTTTTTAATGATGACGGCAGCATCGGTGGATTAAACTTCGCTCCTTACACCTTTGAATCTT
>JAABRS010000266.1 GCA_011390775.1 Clostridia bacterium
CCATTTCTCTTAGAGCAGCTTCTCTAGCTTCAATTAATTCTCCTTCATAAGAATTAGAACGTCCACCAAAGAAATTAGTCAATCCTGCTGCAAAGTCCTTTATAAAATCCACACCTGCTATTACCTCACCAAAAATAATTCCCTTGTAACCTACAATCTTTTTCCCCTCAACTGTTGGGGTTGTTGTAACTATCATAATTATCCTCCTAAGTTTTAAAATAAATGCTGTAATGTAATCTTAATGGCACTTATTAAAAATTGTCTTTTATACTATTATACAATACTAATAGACCATTCAATATTAAATTTCTATTAATTTTACTCTTTAAACTATCCTTTGCCCATCCATAATTCTTACTTCTGTTTTTTCATTAATACTGCTTTTAAAGCTGTTTAAATCAGATGTTCCAATTTGATAATGGGCAGGAATTGCATATTTAGGTTCTAATTGATTAATAAAACTAACAGCATTTTCAGTAGACATCGTTAAGTTACCACCATCAATTGGTATAATCGCAACAGTAATCTTTTCAATACCTTTCATCTCAGTAACATAGTCGGTATCTCCTGAATGATAAAGTTTAAAATCACCATAACTTATAATGTAACCAATATTCTCAGCAGCTCTTGAGTGTGCTGTAAAAATCCCATTTTTTTTATTATATGCCGGTACTGTAGTAACTGATATGCCATCAATATCCCTACTTTCTGAAGGTTTTATCATAATTAGAGTCTTCAAATTCATCTTTTTTTGAATTTTCTTATACACACCCTTTGGACAGATAATTGTAGTTTTATCATTTGATAAAGATAAAATATCATTTATTGAAAAATGATCCTGGTGATTATGTGTAATAAGAATCAAGTCTGCAATTTCATTCATTTCAATTTTTACAGGATCAATAAAGATTTTTTTTCCATTAATTACTAATTTAAAACTAGCTGGAAAGAAATCTACGTTCTTGACTAAAAATGGTATATTCAACTTAATTGCTCCAGTTGCATACACACTTATATCATTTTGTATTATTAATTCTTGTACTTTTTGTGGCCTTTTATCACTTACTTCTATTGCCATGGAATCACTCCTCAAATATATCATGTAGCTTATCTTTTGCTTTCTATTTAATCTTTGTTTTCAAATTCTTTACTCATTATTTATCAATCCCTTCAACTTATATGCTTGATATAATTATATCATAAATTAATATCAATATGCACTTAACAATTCACTGTTTAACTATTCTTCAACATCTTTAAAAGTAACTGAATAAACGAAAATATGTTGTTTAAAGGTATCATTACATGTTAAAGTGTATAAGATGTTCCTTGAATTCTAGGCAAAAAACAAATAAATGATTAAATTTAAAGTAGATTTAGAATTAAGGTAATATATTTTACTATTAAATGGAAACTAAATTAAGGAGGAACAAAATTTGAAAAAATCAATGATATTGTTTCTCGTGATTCTCGTGGCCGCTATAGCATACAACGGAGTATATACGATTGAATCAGGAGAAGAAACTGTTGTTACAAGATTCGGAGAGTATGCAAGAACTGAAACACAGGCAGGGCTGAAATGGAAGATCCCCTTGGTGGAGCAGAAGTATACAGTAAACGTTGCAGAAATCAGACGTATGGAATTTGGATTCACAACAACTAAAGATGTAGAACCAGGCTCACTACTTTCATATGACACAAGCCTGAGTAACGATCCTCTGATGCTTACGGCAGACGAAA
The DNA here is from genome assembly GCA_011390775.1 of Clostridia bacterium. Taxonomy (GTDB): domain Bacteria; phylum Bacillota; class Clostridia; order Tissierellales; family Dethiosulfatibacteraceae; genus UBA8670. The sequence goes on from JAABRS010000266.1 coordinate 1,741, forward strand.
ATCTTGTAAACGTTGAGACCATCGTACAGTTTAGAGTTTCCGACAGCAAAAAATTTCTTTTTAATGTAGACGACCAATTGGGAACCCTCAACACAGTAGCTGTATCTACAATTAGAAGAAGCATAGCAAACAACTTTCTTGATGAGGTTCTCACAGACAACAAAGTGGGAATACAGCAAGAAATACGGGACGACTTACAAGGAATTTGCGACAACTATGGAATAGGTCTACAAATAACCGCGGTTCAGCTTCAGGATGTTTATCCACCGGAAGAAGTAGATGACTCATTCAAGGATATTTCCAGGGCGAAGGCTGACAAAGAAAGCAAGATAAACGAGGCTGTATCCTATGAAAACAAAGTCATACCAGATGCAAGAGGAGAA
>JAABRS010000267.1 GCA_011390775.1 Clostridia bacterium
AGTATTAAGGTATTGAAATTTTTTCTCAAGATGTATATAGTATATATAAATGTAAATTTAAGAATAAATTAATGTTGATATTATAAAATGATATTCAATAAATATAAACAGGAGGACTTAGAATGGGAAGCATATTAGACAGAATTGTACCAATGCTTTTGACCTTACCGGGAATTTTAATTGCAATATCTATTCACGAGTACGGTCATGCATTAGCAGCATATAAAATGGGAGATAATACAGCCCAAGCTCAAGGAAGATTAACTTTAAATCCAATAAAGCACTTAGATCCACTCGGATTTTTATGCTTGTTGATTTTCAGATTTGGATGGGCAAAACCAGTACCGGTAAATCCTAGAAACTTTAGTAATCCTAGAAGAGATGATATGATAGTATCTTTAGCAGGAGTAGGTATGAACCTTATTACCTCTATAATATTTATCTTTATTATGAAATTTGCTATTCAGACTGGATTTCTAAATGGTATAGGTTATTCAGGTGAAGTTTTATTCAACATGTTGTATTTTGCAGCATATATTAATATAGGCTTGATGGTATTTAATTTAATACCAATACCTCCTTTAGACGGGCATCATGTTGTTCAAGATATAGTAGGATTTAAAGCAGTTAAGTTTTACCACGAATACGCCCAGTATATAAGAGTAGCTTTAATAATACTATTATTTACAGGATTTCTAGGTAGATTTATAGTACCAATAATAAGAGGAATATTCGGTTTTTTATATAATATAATTATGTAAATTCAGGAGGGAAAAAATGTTTACCAGTAGAATAAAAAAAATGACACCTTCGGCAACCATTGAAATAACTTCAAAAATCGCTGAACTTAAAAAATCAGGAGTTGAAATTATTGCTTTTAATGTAGGAGAACCGGATTTTGATACACCGAAAAATATTAGGGAAAAAGCAAAAGAAGGATTGGACTTAGGTCACACCAGGTATACTCCAGCATCAGGGACTATAGAACTAAGGGAAGAAATAGCAAAGAAACTCTATAAAGACAACAATTTAAAATATACCTATAAAGAGATTATAGTTTCAAATGGAGCAAAGCAGTCTATTATGAATGCTCTTTTTGTTCTTTGTGAAGAAGGAGATGAGGTTATAATACCATCACCTTACTGGGTTAGCTATATTGAAATGGTAAAATTAACGGGAGCTAAACCGGTAATGGTAGAGTTAGAAGAAAAAGATAATTTTAATTTAAATGTTGAAAAAATCAAAAAAAGCATAACTTCAAAGACAAAATGTGTAATGCTGAACTCTCCAAATAACCCAACGGGAGCAATCTATAGTGAAAATCAGCTTAGAGAAATAGGGAATATATGTGTAAAAAATGATATATTTATACTGGCAGATGAAATATATGAAAAATTAATTTACGATGGTGAAAAACACATAAGTATTGGAACTCTGTCAGAAGAAATTAAAGAAAAGACCATACTTATAAACGGAGTTTCTAAAACCTATGCAATGACTGGATGGAGAATAGGATACGCAGCGGGCCCTGAGAATATTGTAAAAGCTATGACAGATATACAGGGTCATATGACCACTGGACCAAATGCTCCTGCACAGTATGCATCTATAGAAGCACTTAGAAATACAGAAGAAGCTGTAGAAGCAATGGTAGTAGAATTTGATAAGAGAAGGAAGTATATAGTAGATAGACTAAACTCTATAGAGGGAATAAGCTGCAACTTACCAAAGGGAGCCTTTTACTCAATGCCTAATGTGAAAAGCTTTTACGGTAAAAGCTTCGGTAATTATAAAATAGAAAACTCTATGGATATCACTAACTACCTTCTAGAAGAAGCTAGGATAGCCGTGGCTCCAGGGGAAGCTTTTGGTATAAACAACAACATAAGAATCGCCTACTCCAACTCTATGAAAAATATAAAAGAAGGTATGGATCAAATGGAGGAAGCACTAAAAAAACTCAAATAAAAAAAGGGAGATTTTAAATCTCCCTTTAATAAACTCTTTTAGCAAGAACTTGCAGGCATTCCCTTAGGGGATACAACAAATCCTTTTCTTAAAAAGCTGTTTGTATAG
>JAABRS010000268.1 GCA_011390775.1 Clostridia bacterium
AAAATCTCAATAATATCATAATAAGAATATGTAAATTTACTTCTGTCTTCTTCTATGCTACTTTCACCAATGTCATTAAAGGCTACAAAATTTTGTTTTTCAGAAACAAAATCTTTAATAGCCACTATCTCTTCACCTTCATATGTTCCAAGATAAGTTTCTTGAACATTTATTTCTAATGCTGAAAAAATTCTGCATCCTATATATTCGGAAATATGATTATTTCGTACACCAAATCTGGTCTTTTTTCTGAATTTAATAATATAATCTTCATTATCTATGGTGATACCTATTTTTTTTTCTGCTCCAGTATATATTTTGTTGTTTTTTTTATATGTGCTGTAATTCATAAATCCTCCGTGTCAATAGGGTATATTTTTATTTTTGACACTCTTATTATATTCCAATTATATTAAACTGTCAATAATATTAAAACTTGTATTTTGAAATCCTAATATATAACTTTAATTATAAAACTCCTATCAACATCCACCAGGTTCTGTATATAAAGAAAATACTAAATACAACTATTATAGTAAGTATCGGTGCATATTTAATAGTTGTCTTACTTGAAAACAACTTGTTACCGTTACCTATAAGTATTATTACCGAATGGACAGGCACTAAATAGTGAGCACATACTGCTACATAAACAATAAACATTACCATAATAGGTTCTACTACTCCACTGCTGATTAGTAGTATTCCCGGCAGCACAACTGACAAAGTAGTTACATTACTTCCCAGGATCATATGTAAAGACATAGATACAATTATTATCATAAAGATATACAAAAAGTTGAATTCATCTGGAAATACGGAAACAAAATTAGAAAATATAAGATCTGAAGTACCGCTGCTTGTCATTACCTTTCCTATTGAAAAAGCTGCAGTTAAGAAAAACAATAGGGTAATATCCACACATTTTAGATCCTCTTTCTTAAGCAGTTTGTTGAAGAACATAGCTGCTGTACCTAATATAACTATAATAGTCCCATTTATACCGTGTAGCCCTTCAGTAGCCCAAAGTATTACAGTAACAGCTATTATAGCTATATTTCTTATATCTTTATTTGTCAGTTTTTCTTTATCTACCTCTAAAAGTTTTTCGCATCCGTTGTATTTTTTCAATTCTTTATTAAAAGTTAAAATAAACCCTGCTGCTGAAATAAAATAGAAAATAAGTGCCGGCACAGCCATATATTTAATCCAGGTAGCTTCTGTAAGATTAATATTAGCAATATTTAACAAAGCATTGTTTAATATTAAATCGCCTTTAATCATAGTCATATTTATAAATACAGAAGATGTATGAAGCCAGAACATTAAAGTACTTTGTGATTTGTCATCTAAACTTATACCTCTAAAGTACTCTCTGATTATAATGGATAATATTATTATCCTGGAAAACGGCTGAGGTATAACAAATATCATAATAAATTGAAGAATCAAAATTAAGATCATCAACTTTAAATAATTGGATCCGTACTTATATAAATATGGTTCCAGTAGTTTTTGAGCCAACTTACTATTTGATATCCCTTGAGAGAATATATAAGATAAAACTATCAACACAAAGGTTTCCGAAAGAGGAAAAGCAAATATTCTAAGAATAGGAGTTTGTCCAAATATGCTGAACATTACAAGCATAAAAATAGATGCATATAACTTATCTACTACTCCTGTAGACCACCATGTAATTGTCAAAATCAAAGTAGCTAATACAATGCTTTGATTTAAGTTAAGACCTATTGGTCTAAATAATATTATTAAAATAGGTACTGCTAATGTTTGCAAGATTTTCTTCATGTTTCCTCCGTGTCAATGCTGTAGTTTTACTTTAATTTTCTATTTTTCTTCAACTTTTTTTCTAAAGAAAAACTGATTTAACGCCAAAGATATAACTATACCACCTATAGATATTAGAAAGAAATATAAAGTATATCTATCTTCTAAAAACATGGCAATTATACCTAAAATCACACATAGTTTTCCACCTATAAGCTCTACAGCTCCTATTCTTTTAGC
>JAABRS010000269.1 GCA_011390775.1 Clostridia bacterium
TCAGCCATGTCCTTATCCTCCAATCATTTCTTTTGATTTTTCCATGATTTTCTCTTTAGAAGGAATAATATCAAATTCTAGAGCTGGACTAAATGGTATAGGTACATTATCAGTTCCTATTTTTTCAACTGGGTAATCTAAATAATAAAATACATCTTTCATAATTGATTGAGCTATCTCATTGTGAATTCCACCTCTTAAATGACCTTCATCACAAATAAGTAGTTTTCCAGTTTTTTTAACTGATTCTACTATTGTTTCAGTATCCATAGGTACAAGAGTCCTTAAGTCAATTACTTCTATTGAATATCCTTCATTCTCTAATTCTTCTGCTACTTCTTTAGATTTATTTACTAAATTTGATGTAGCTACAATTGTCAAATCATTTCCTTTTTTTACTATGTTTGCTTTCCCAAAAGGTATGGGTTCAATATTTTCTTCAACTTCATATATATTGTTATATTCCATTTTATGCTCTAAAAAAATAACTGGATTGTCGTCTCTAATAGCTGTTTTCAATAATCCTTGTGCTTCAGAAGCTGTTGAAGGCATTACTACTTTTAGACCAGGTATATGTACTAGCCATGCTTGTAAACTTTGGGAATGTTGAGCTGCTGAAGACCTCCCACCTCCCATTGGTGTTCTGATTGTTAATGGAACTTTAACTTGACCTCCAGACATATATCTGATTTTTGCCGCTTGGTTAACTATTTGATCCATTGCAACTGCAATAAAATCACAAAACATTAATTCCACAACAGGCCTAAGTCCAGTAATTGCTGCTCCTATACCCATGCCTACAAATCCAGCTTCTGATATTGGAGTATCTTTAACTCTTAAATCACCATATTTTTCATACAGACCTTCAGTTGTTTTAAAGTTTCCACCTAAAAAACCTACATCTTCTCCTAATATTACTATGTTTTCATCTCTTTTCATTTCTTGATCTAATGCTTCACTAATTGCTTTAGCATATGTAATTTCTTTTGTATTCTTTGCCATTATTTATTACCTCCTTTTAAGCATATACATCAGTAAAGGCTTCTTTACTGTCTGGATATGGGCTTTCATGAGCAAATTTTGCTGCTTCAGATATTTCTTTATCTGCCTCTTCATTAATTTTCTCTATTTCTTTTTCTGTAAATATTTTTTCAGATAATAGATACTCTTTAAATCTCTTTAGAGGATCTTTATTATTTTTCCATTCATTTTGTTCCTCTTCATTCTTATAAATCCCAGGATCTCCTACATGGTGTCCTTGATGTCTATAAGTTAAACACTCTATTATAGTAGGTCCTCCCCCACTTCTTGCTTTATCAATTGCTTTTTTAGCTGTTTCATATACTTTTATCACATCATTTCCGTCAATAGTTATACCTTCGATCCCATAAGCTCTTGCTCGCTCTGATAATTTTACTTCTTTTGTTACCTTTCTTATATCTACAGATATTCCGTAAAGATTATTTTCTACTATATATACTATTGGAAGATCCCAAGCAGCAGCCATGTTTATACTTTCGTGGAATATTCCTTGATTTGATGCTGCATCACCAAAAAAAGATACTGTCACCTGTTTACTATTTTTAACTTTTGATTTATATGCTGCGCCAGTAGCTATAGGTATTTCAGCTCCAACAATACCATTTGCTCCAAGTATGCCTTTATCTAATGCCATTATATGCATTGAGCCACCTTTTCCTTTGGAGTAACCATCGGCTTTACCTAAGATTTCTGCCATCATTTTTTTTGTATCTGCACCTCTTGCTACTAAATGACCGTGTCCTCTATGAGTACTACCTATATAGTCATTTTCTTCTAGTCCAGCACATACTCCTGCTGCAATTGATTCTTCTCCTAAATATAAGTGAGCTAAACCAGGCATTTCACCTTTTTTATAAAATTCAAATACTTCTTCTTCGAATCTTCTGGTCTTATACATAGTTAAATATAAACCTTTCAAAAATTCTTTGTTGTAATTTTTCAAAATATCTCCTCCATTCTTTTTAATAAATTGATT
>JAABRS010000027.1 GCA_011390775.1 Clostridia bacterium
TAGCATAGGTAAAATTATGAATTCCTTGCTCTCAGGGAAACCCTTAAGCTTAGATAATTGTTAAATAATTAACATTACTACATAAAATATAACATACTTTGATTTCAAATGCAATAATATATGATAAAAAAAACAATCCGATATATATTTATTCATCAAATCCTATCAATCCTTTTAAAACAAAGCAATACAAGAAATACATAGATCTAATAGATAATCTTTATCAAATAGATGAAAATCAAATTAATATGTAAAATATTATTATAAAATTTTTAAAACTTATAATTATCAAAGAATAAAGTGAAAATAATATAAAATATATTTGCTTTACATTGAAAATAATGTGAAATAAATAACATAAATACTAATCTTTTAATTGGATAATAAGAAAGATATATGCTAAAATTTAGATATATATATGTATAGAAATCACAGTGATTTGACGGGAGATTTATATGAAATTTGAAACATATATTAAAAGTAATACAGATATTAATATTAATGAAGAACAGCTTAAGGCTATAAATCATAAAAAAGGAAGCGGGTTGGTATTAGCAACAGCTGGTTCGGGAAAAACTACAGTAATAGTATCAAGAGTAGGAAAACTTATCTTTGAAGATGAGAATGTAAATATACTTACAATAACTTTTTCTAAAATGGCAGCTCTTGAAATGGAAAAAAGATTTATTAATACCTTTGGAGAGAAATATAAAAAAAATGCAAAGTTTTCTACTATTCATTCCTTTGCTTATAGATTGGTAATTAAGTATTTCCGCAAAAAGGATATGAGAATAGAGTTACTCAAAGACAAATTCAATATAATAAATGAAATAGTAAAAGATGTCTATAACAAAGAAAGATACCAAAATACTAATAAAGAAGAAATTGAAAACATATCAAATAAGATTTCATATTTTAAAAATATGCTGTACGACCCAAAAGAGTATAAAATGTACAATGTAAATATTAGAAAATTTGATGAAATATTTGACAAATACGAAAAATTCAAAAGAAAAAATAATTTTATCGACTTTGATGACATACTTATATATGCATATAAAATTTTAAGAAACAGCAAAGTACAAAGAGATAGATTGAAAAATAAATACGACTATATACAAATTGATGAGGTACAGGATACCTCTAAGATTCAGCATTTCATCATCAAAATGGTATCCAGTGACAATATTTTTATGGTTGGAGATGATGACCAATCTATTTACTCTTTTAGAGGAAGTTATCCTGAGTTTTTATTAAATTTCAAGGAAGATTTTCCAAAGGGAAAAATATACTATCTCAGCAAAAACTATCGATCGGATAAAAACATAGTAAAAGCTGCATCTAAATTTATTAAACGAAATAAAGCACGATATGAAAAGAAAATAATTTCTAATAAAGAAGAAAAAAATTCTATAAATATAATAAAAATCGAAGATAAAAAAGAATCTATAGAATATATAAAGGACAAACTTGAAATTGATGGAAGCACCGGAATACTTTACAGATATAATGTTTCGGCAATACTTCCGGCAAATCTTTTGCTAAAAGAAAATATAGACTTTTATATTAAAGATTCTATTGATAATTTTTTCAACAATAACATTTTAAAGGACATAACTGCCTTCTTTAGACTTAGCAGAGATGGTAGAGATAAAGAATCCTTCAAAAGAATTTATTACAAATGTAACTCATATTTCAATAAAAATATGGTTCAATATGTAATCAATGGAGAAGGAAGTATAAACCAAAGACTTGATATGTATTTTGATAGGGATAAAAGATTGGATAAAAACATAAGCAGATTTAAAGAAAATATTCTTGAGCTTTCAAAACTGGATATTAAAGAAGGTATTGAATTTCTTCTTTATGAAATGGATTACATAGATTATCTATATAGATTGGAAGAAAATGGAATTATAAGGTATTCAAATGCAAAGGTTATTTTAGATATATTAAAAGAATTGGGAAATGGAATAAAAAATATTCAGGAATTCCAAGGAAAATTAACTGAATTAAGAGGTAGATTAGAAACATCAAAAAACAGAGATTCTAATATTGTTTTATCTTCCATACACAGCGCCAAAGGATTGGAATATGACAATGTATTTTTAATAGACAACAATCATGGAGAGTTTCCTTCAGAAAATAGAGAAGAGGTAGATTTTGAAAAGACCTTAGAAGAAGAAAGAAGAATATTTTACGTAGGTATGACAAGAGCGAGAAGCAACCTCCATGTTTTATCAAGTGGAAAAGAATCACTGTTTTTCAACGAACTAAAATATATATTAAATAATAAAGGAGCGAATTAAAATGTATATTTATAATCTTCAAAACGGGTCTGACATAAGAGGAGTAGCCCTTAAAGACAATAAGAGCAAGAAAAATGTAAATCTAACTCCGGAAATTGCTGCCAATATAGTAGCTGGATTTTCAGAATTTTTAAAGAAAAAAATTAAAAAAGAAAAATTAAGAATAGCGATAGGTAGAGATAGTAGGATTACCGGGAAACCTATTTTAGATTATTCAGCAGCATATCTAAAATTTTTAGGACATGATGTCTACGACTGTGGAATAGCATCTACTCCTTCCATGTTTATGACTACTCAAGATGACAAAATGAAAGCAGATGGAGGTATTATGATTACTGCCAGTCATTTGCCATATGAAAGAAACGGTATGAAGTTTTTTACTAAAGATGGGAGTCTGAACAAAAATGATATAAGAAAGGTTTTAGAAATTTCTGATAAAAATTTTAATCACAATATAGATTTTTATCCTGTTAATATAATGAGGGTAAATTATATCAAAAGATATTCAGATATGCTCATTGATATTATAAGAGAAGAAACAAAAGAAGAAAAACCATTAGAAGGTTCAAAGATAATAGTAGATGCTGGAAATGGAGCTGGAGGATTTTTCCCTATCAATGTTTTAGAACCATTGGGAGCTGATATCAAAGGAAGCTTATACTTAGAACCCGATGGATTTTTTCCTAATCATGAACCAAATCCTGAGAATACTGAAGCGGTAAAAGATCTTCAAAAAACCGTACTTAAGGAGGAAGCAGATTTAGGAATAATATTTGATACAGATGTTGATAGAGCAGCAGTTGTAGACAGTGAAGGAAATATAATTAATAGAAGCAAACTAATTGCATTGATTTCAAGTATAATTCTTCAAGAACATCCAAAAACCTATATAGTTACTGACTCTATAACGTCTAAAGGACTGAAAAATTTTATTGAAAAAAATGGAGGAATACATCATAGATTTAAAAGAGGTTATAAAAATGTAATTGAAGAATCAAAGAAATTAAATTTAGAAGGTAAGGAATCTTGGTTGGCAATTGAAACAAGTGGACATTGTGCTTTTAAAGAAAATTATTTTTTAGATGATGGAGCTTATTTAATTATTAAGATATTAATAGAATTTTCAAAGCTTAAAAAAGAAGGAAAAAATATAAAGAATTTGATTGCTGATTATAAGGATCCTCTTGAAGAAAAAGAGTTAAGATTTAAAATACTTGAAGAAGATTTCAAAAACTACGGCCAAGAGGTTATAAAAGATTTAGAAAATTATGTTTCTCGAGTAGAAGAATGGGAAATTGTAGAGCCGAATTACGAAGGTGTTAGAATAAATTGCGAAAATCCTGATGAAAAAGGTTGGTTTTTACTAAGACTATCTTTGCATGATCCTAAAATAGTTGTAAATATAGAATCAGATATTAAAAATGGAGTAGAAATAATCGAGAAAAAATTACTCAGCTTTCTACATAATTTCAAAGGTCTTGATTTATGATAAAAATTAGTAATATAAGAATAGATATATCTTCAAAAGATAAAGAGAATATAATAAAACAGCAGATATTAAAAAAATTAAAAATTATAGATGATGACTTAATAAACTGGAAAATAAACAAACAATCTATTGATGCACGAAGGAAAAATAAAATAACCTATCTGTACTCTGTTTATGTAGAGGTAACAGATGAAGAAAATGTTCTGAAAAGAGCAAAAAAAGGCAGTATCTCTAAAGTTTTAGATGAAGAATACAAAATAGACAATGAAAATCTAAAAATAAAGGATAAACCACCGGTTATAGTAGGTGCAGGACCTGCAGGACTTTTTTGTGCTTTAATACTAGCTGAATGCAACTTTAAACCTATAATAATTGAACAAGGTAAAAGGGTGGAAGAAAGAGTCAAAGATATAAATGATTTTTGGGAAACTGGAGATTTAAATACAAAATCAAATGTTCAGTTTGGAGAAGGTGGAGCAGGAACTTTTTCTGACGGTAAACTAACTACTTTAGTAAGAGATAAAGAAAATAGAAGCTTAAAAGTACTCCAGGAATTTATTGAAGCCGGAGCTCCTGAAGAAATTAACTATATAAAAAACCCACATATAGGAACAGATAATCTAAGGAAAGTTGTTATAAATATTAGAAAAAAAATAGAAAAATTGGGAGGGAGATTTTACTTCCAAGAAACTTTCAAAGATTTAGTATTCAAAGATGACTATATTCAAAAAGTTGTCACAGATAAAAGAGAAATTGAAACAGATGATATAGTTATTGCTATTGGACACAGCAGTAGAGAAACTTTCTTTATGTTGGATAAATATTTAAATATGACTCCAAAACCATTTTCCATAGGATTAAGAGTAGAGCATCTTAGAAAAGATATAGATTTTAATCAATACGGTAAAATGCATGATATACTACCATCAGCTGAATACAAACTGGTTCATCACGGTAATGATAGAAGCACTTATACCTTTTGTATGTGTCCAGGAGGACATGTAATAGGAGCTTCATCGGAAGAAAATTCTGTAGTAACTAACGGTATGAGTAATTTTAAGAGAAATGCAGAAAATTCAAACAGCGCAGTTTTAGTTAATATAACTCCTGAAGATTATTATATAGATAGTCCTTTAGATGGAATTAAATTTCAACAAAAATGGGAAATGAAGGCCTTTCAATTAGGTGGCGGAGATTATCAAGCTCCTGTACAATTGTTTGGAGATTTAGAAAATGGTCGAATAAGCACAAAATTAGGAGATATAAAACCTTCATATAAGCCTGGATATCAGTTTGCAGACTTAAGGGAATGTTTACCAGACTATGTTATTGAAAGTATTATAGAAGGCATAAATTATTTTGGAAATAAGATAGAAAACTTTAATAGATCTGATGCGGTATTAACTGGAGTTGAAACTCGAAGTTCTTCTCCTGTAAGAATTGACAGAGATGATAATTTACAGAGTAATATTAAAGGATTATACCCATGCGGTGAAGGAGCAGGATATGCCGGTGGAATCATGTCATCGGCTATGGATGGAATAAAAGTAGCGGAACAAATACTTAAAAATTAGCGGAGGAAAAATGAGTGAAGTAATTTTAGTTACAGGTGGTGCTAGAAGTGGTAAAAGCAATTTTGCTGAGAAAATATGTAAAACAAAGGAAGGCAAGGTTCTTTATTTAGCTACTTCAGTACCCTTTGATGAAGAGATGGAAGATAGAATAAAGAAACATAAAGAAGATAGACCTGATGACTGGTTTTTAATAGAAAAATATAAAAACTTCAAAGAATTAGAAAAGTTTGAGAATTTTAAAAAATCTGATATTGTGCTTTTGGATTGTATTACAGTCATGATATCAAACGTATTTGTAGAAGAAGAATTAGACGATAATACGGAAATAGTAGAATATGATAAAATTGAAAAAAGATTAATTAAAGAGATAGGTGAATTAATTACCTTAATTAAAGACCAGGGGAAAATAGCGGTATTAGTATCTAACGAAATAGGCATGGGGATAGTACCTATTAATAGATTTACCAGAATGTATAGAGATACAGCCGGAAGAGTCAATCAATATATTTCAGATAGAGCTGATAAAGTATATTTGACCGTATCCGGAATAGGAATAGATATAAAAAGTCTTGAAGAAAAATTAGACGAGAGGTAGATATGAAGGAAGAAAATTATAGAGATGTATCGATAATAGATTTAGAAAATGATTTGAAAATTTTTATAGCATGTGATTCCAGCGGAGGCATAGGATTAAAAGAAATGGATGAATTTAAAGTCCCTCCTGAAATAACCGGATTCTACACCGTAAATGTTATAACTTCTGAATTAGAAGCTTTAGGAGTATCTCCAAAAGTTATTGTGAACAATGTTTGCGCCGAAATGAATGATACTGGAAAGATGATAATACAGGGAATTAATAAATATCTAAAAGAAAATTATTCTGATGAAAATATAAAGCTAACGGGAAGCACTGAAGAGAACTTTAAAACTTATCAAACATCAATAGGTATGGTTGCAATAGGATATAAAGAAGTTAAGGATTTTAAACTTTATAATACTAAATCTCAAAATGAACTTATCTTAGTTGGGAAACCTAAGGTAGGAGAAGAAGTGCTCCAAAATCAAGGTGAAAATATCAATGCATCAACTGTTAAAACTCTTAGACGTATCAAAGGAGTTATAGATATAGTTCCTATAGGATCTAAAGGTATTAAATATGAATCGGAAAATATCTCAAAAATCAGGAAATTAAAACTAAAACTCTATGAAAATACAAAAATAAATATTGAAAAATCATCGGGACCGGCAACATGCTGTATAGCAACAATAGATAAAGAAATTATTGACATTGAAGAAATTAAAAAGCTTGTTAACAAACCTATTGAAAAGATTGGAATATACACTTAGGAGGAATATATGAAAAATATTTTATTTAACAGCTCAAAAAGCATATTATTAATGATAACATTTTTTACAAGAATTCCTTTAAAGATACAAGAAGAATTTGATGATAGGGATTATAAGTTGGGAATAATATTTTTGCCTATCATAGGAGTGATTATCGGAATAGGTCTGGTAATATTGAAATTATTTACCTTTGTCGCTTCAACTTATATAGTAGGAATAATTCTAACTTTTTTCTATCTTTGGATATCAGGTGGAATTCATTTAGATGGATTGGGAGATACATTAGATGGACTTTTAAGCGGTAGAGAAAAAGAAAAACAGCTTGAGATAATGAAAGACAGTAGATTGGGAACCTTTGGTGCTCTTGGGTTAGTATTTGTTGTGGTGGCTTATGTTATATTACTTGGAGAAAGTAGTATAACAAGTGTTTTGTTGATGCCAATAGTGGGGAAATCATCTATAATGCTTTCAGCATACATGAGTGATTATGCAAAAGAGGAAGAAGGCCTAGGATATAAATTTGTAACTCTATCGGATAAAAATGTTAGAAATTCAGCATTTATATTTGCATTTGTATTAGGAGCATTACTAAACTATATGCTTTTAATACCTATGGTGATTACCTTCGCTTTAACTGGAATTATAACTCAAGGAATAATTAAAAAAATAGGTGGAACTACAGGGGATACGTTAGGATTTATAAATGAGTTTGCTCAGATAGTTTTTTTGCTACTGGCTAATTTTACATTATAGGAAAGGTAGATATATGGAAGATAAAGGATATGTACATGTTTATACTGGAAATGGAAAAGGTAAAACTACAGCTGCCTTTGGTTTAGCAGTAAGAGCTTTGTGTGCCGAAAAGAAAGTGTATATTGGACAATTTGTTAAAGATATGAAATACAGTGAAACTAAACTTACAGAATATTTCGAGAATTTAACCATAGAACAGCTGGGGAAAGGATGTTTTGTTTTTGAAGATCCAAAAGAAGTTGATATTACAGCAGCTAAAAAAGGTTTAAACAAGATAAATAATATACTATCAAAAAGCGATTATGATGTGGTGATTTTAGACGAAGCAACAATAGCTGTATACTTTAAATTGTTTTCATCAGAAGATTTAATCAAAACTATCGATCAAAGAAAGAAAAATATAGAAGTCATAGTTACCGGTAGATATGCAGAACAATCTTTAATAAATTATGCTGATTTGGTTACTGAAATGAAGGAAATCAAACATTATTACGGTGAAAAAGGAGTATTATCTAGAAAGGGTATAGATAAATAAGTTACAATAAAATATTTTCAGCAAATATCTTAGCTTTTTTTTCAATTTTATCAACCTTTAATACATCTTTTGGATAATTTGCCGTTTCCATTAAAGCAAATTCTCCAGGAAGTTTAAAGGTTTTATTAATGTTTAACCCGCTAATAAGTTGTTTAGCTAAAATATCACTTCCTGAATGACCGGAGACTATAATTGAATAAAGAGATTTATCGTAAAAAGGTGTTTTCCTATATAGAGCTGTCAATCGATTGATAGCAGCACTTATATTTGCAGTAATAGAATCATTATAATTTGGACATAATAAAAGTAGATAATCTGTTTCTATAATAGAGGGATATATTTCCTCAACCATAATACCACCGTAGTAACAGTTGTTTTGAAGACCAAAATGTGTACAGGTTTTAAAAGAACATCCCTTACAGTCGATTATCTGTTCCTGGCCAATATGGATTTCTTTTACTTCTGCATTTTTTAAATTATTTTCAACTAATTTCCAAAGCATATAAGTATTGGAAGTTTCTGAATTGCTTGAATGAAGTACTAATATTTTGGGGTTTTTAATTTTGCACTTGTCGAAACTTAACAATCTTTCTGAAAGTTCAATACAACTGTTTAAGCAGGCTTCTTTCAATGTCATGTTGAAATATTTTTCATAATTAATAAAATTTTTAAGACTTCCCGTAGCTTCTACAAGAGGCTTGCCGGGAAAGGAACACCCCATTGTATTGCAGTTAAATATTAAGTTTCTAGCTTCACTTCTAGTATATAAGTCGCTATTGCAGTGAATCAGTATACCAGCACTAGAATTTGACATGGATTTTCCTTTTCTAGTTCTTAACTTATTGATTAATTTGTATAAATTTATATTTGTTCCTGAATCTCCAAGTTCTACAGCAAATAAAATTCTCTTGTTGTTAAAATCTAAATTCTGATAATTATCATAATATTCCTTAAAAAATCCGCCTATATTTGCTGAGGATATCATCTCTTTAAGGACTTCGCCGGGTTTTTCAGGACAAATTAATATATTTTCCATTAGATTATTTCCTTTAACATATCGTATGTCGATTCAATTTTTTCAAATAGCTTTTCGGGAAAATCTAATCTCTCGAATTCAAGACCACTTTCTAAGTTTCTGTTATTACTACCCATGAAAACTCCTCCTATAAAGTTAGCAGAATAGTGCCATTTATTGGAGATGGTGTTTATAATAGATATAGCACCGGAGGATAAGGCAGGACCTATATATGGTTTAAATCCTAAGTCTCTTATTTCTAAATTAGCCTCTATTGTCTTTTGGGTCAAGATTTCAGAAAGATCTTCATCGTAGTTGGTAACAGAATTAGCGATAATTAATCCTTTGCCGTGAGGTCCGAAGGCTCTTCCTTCTTTTGCATAATTAGTAGTTTGTTCATTTTTTTCAGCATAGTAGGTTGCTCGAGCATTCATTACTCCTAAACCGTAGCCTTTAATTCTTTCGCCGGGTATACCTAAACCATCAAATTCCCCCTTTTCATTTGTATTAGATGCCAAGAAAGCTTTTTTGCATAGAAGATCTACTGGATCTGAAACTACCGCAAAAATTCCTCTGTAGTTTTTCTTTCTAGCTAGTTTAGCATATTCTTCAATAATTTTTGAATTTTCTTCAAATTGAATCATTCTAACATCCTTAATATTGGAATCTAAAGATGGTACAGCCTTTGTAGCACAAAAAACAAACATGTCACAGTCAAAAAGTTTTTCATAATCAACTACATCAACTTTAGGAAGTTTTCCATCTTCAAAAGGGAAAACAATCTGACCTAATTCTTTTTCCCAGCGAAGCGTATTATTTTCTGATTTGTCGTATATTCCTATCTTTTCTATATAATCTTTTCCTAAAAGCTTTAACCCAATAAGAAGAGTGCTTCCAACATCTCCCAAGGCAAGTATGTTTATTTTCCACTTCTTAGGCATTATAAAATCTAAATTTTCTTTCCAGTTTTTTTTATTTGTGTTTATAAATTTAATTTTTCTATCGTATATTTTTTTTATTATAGGATAACTTACTTTATCTATATAGCTTTGTTCTTTAAGAACTTCCAAGGTTTCTTCCTTTATGTCCATCAAAGAAGGACAGGACAAACAGAAGCTATCTTTTGATTTTTTAGGATCCAATTGACCTAAAAAATATATAATTTCATCATTTGAAAAACATTCATTTGAAGATATTTCCTCCAAGTTTGTATATTTATTTTTTGATAACAGATATTTGTTTTTATATTTGTAGTAGTACATGCTAATCCTCCTTAATGATTCTTTCCAGTCTCAACAGATGTTCTATATCGTTGATAATAAAAGTAGACGGTTTAAGGTTAAATTTATAATCTATTTGTCTTCCTTTGTCAGGATATCTAGGAGATATTATTACCTCTCCTAATCTACTAAGGGTAAGATTTCTTTCGTAAAGCTCTTGATATTCTTTCTCTAAAGTTTCTAGAATACTTTTTGTGTTTTCAAGGCATACCATTGATAAATTAAATATTTTTTCTCTATTAGTATCCTTAATAAAGTGAGGTGCTACATATGGAAGTATAAGATTAATTGAACGTATTAAATTCAAGTTGTTTCCATCACTTCTCATAATGTGATCTCCACCTAAAAACGGATACATGAGATTTTCATTAAACCAGTTTCTCAAGTTTGGTATAAAATAAGCAGAATCAACTTCATTATTTTGAATTTCCATAAGCTCTTTGCCTCTTCCAGATAATAATCCTACTACTATTTTTTTAACAGGAATATCTTCTTTTTTAAACAAAGGTCCGATAGCTTTTACTCTATATCCTTTGTGCAGCAAATCATCCACTAGAATAACTGTTCTATCGAAGGATTTAATGGTTTTAATTTGATTTTCCAGGGTAGAGTAGTTAGGGTATTCTCCAACTTTAAAACCTCTTAAATCAGGGTAAAACATCTTTTCGGTATGAAGGGATTTAGTAACGGTATTTGGAGCAACTTTTCCCTGCATTATATTACCGAAAGGCACACACATATACTCCCCTAGGTATCTTGGTTTTGTAGGTATAGTAGGAACATTGTTTATATCGCAAATTTTTCCTATTAACTTGTGGTGAAGCATCTCATTGTCAAAGGACAAAACTAAAGAACCAGGATAAAGTTCTACTAGTGATTTCTGAAGTCTTTTTCTAGCTTTTTTTATCTCGTCTATTACTATAGGATTATTTTTAAAAGGTTCTTTAAGAAAACTAACCATGTTTAGCATTAAGGATATAGTTTTACTCATATCTACAGAATATACATTTACATCGACATCTCCTGATGGAACTTGAGTAAATCCGTGTAAACCTAAAAGTTCAAATATTTTTTCTGATTTAATATTAGTTAAAATATTATGATAAACAGCAAAAGTTAGATTTTCTGATAAACCATGAGACAGTGTTTCTGTAATTATTATCTGTTCTAAGTTTGAATATGTAACTTTTTTATTAAAGTAAAATCCATCTATTACCATAATTTTACCTGATGCATTTTCTCTTAAGTAGCTTGTAACCCTTGTATTTTCAAATTCAGAATACAACTGGGTTAACTCTATATAGTGAAAAGCTGAAAATGCAATTATTTGATCTTTATTTGCATGATCTCTTATTATTAAAAGTTTCATTTTTCTACTGTTAAATTTTTCGCCGGTATTTTTGTATAAATCTGTATGTATAAAAATATGATGTCCAATTTCTTTAATTATATTTTCATTTAAATTATCAATAACATCAATTTTTAGAGATTTTGCTTCTATTAAGGATTTATACTGAGGTTCTCTTAAATACAAACCATAATCGTAAATATACTGTTGAGCAAGTGGATCTATTAAGTTGGATATATCTCTATTCTCATCAATATGTTCTCGTATTTGAGAAGAACTTATATCTTCTAACTGAAGAGGTAATTTTAGGTTAATAATTTTAGCCTTTATTCTATTTTGAGCCTCTTTTGCTTTTAAAATATCTTCTTCTTCTGTCTCTGAATTTGCTCTTTTAAAGATAATGTGATTCAACGAGTGTATGGAAGATTTAGTAGCTCTGTTTTTATAGGCGCTTGCATTTACCAGAACATCACTTCCTACAACTAGATATAAGTCCTTGTTTTCAAATAAGTCTTTTAAATAATTTAAATCCTTGTTATTAGCTATATTCACAGGTATGTTGTCGGGAAACAAATAAACGTTTAGTTCGTCGGCAATGGAAAGATTGACTATATTTCGCCTAAACATTCTAGGTTGTGTTAACTTAGACCATGAAAATGCATCTATAGTAAGATATACATCGAATCCCAATTTAGTAATTTCTTTTACAATTTGTTTGTGGCTTAAAGAAAATGGATCAAAGGTACCAGGGAAAAAAGCTACTTTTTTAGCCTCTTTGTAATCAAGTTTGTCTACAAAGAAATTGTAGTCACTTATAAATCTGTATATATGGTTTAAGGAAGCAGAATTATTAAAAAAGAATAAATCATCCGAAACCTTTTCAGCCAATAGAGTAAGTAATTTTTTGCCTATTAGTTGGAAAATGTTTTTCTTTTCATTTAAAGACAATACTGCTGAAGCAAAAATATTCTTTCCAATATATAGAAAAGCTTCCTGTTTTACTGATGAGTTATAATTTGATAATCCACACATTAGTATTCCAAGCATTTTATTTAATCTGTCGTTAAATGTAGCATCGTCCTCTTCAAATCTTTCTCTGTATTCAGCATAATTTTCAACTATTACACTAATGGTATTTAAAATTAGTGGTATGGTTCTGCCACTTTTTGTTTTTACATAGTCGGTAAAGTCATCTAAAAATTCATCCAACTCTTTTGGAGGTAGATAAAGCATAAATTCACCTAAGTACTGTGGAATGTATTTAGAAAACTCATAACCTTCAATTTCCAAACCTCTTAAAAGCTCTACAGATACATCATTTCTCTGATCGTAAGATAGCATAGGGGCAAGCTGAAGCAAAGCTGAGCCGGCGCTGTTTCTTACAAATTCTACAGCACTAACCTTTACTAAATTACATAAGTGAGTTGCTGTATGCAATCTTGTCATAGGAGAAATATTTTCTAAGAATTCTTTGATAAATTCAATATTAGTAGCTTTAATAATCCAGTGTACAGCTGCTTTTAAGTTCATCAAAAATATTTCTGATAAGTTCTCTGATGTTTTAATAAGCATTGATTTATAATAATTAATAACATCATCTTTAAGATGAAGGTGACATCCTATTTTATACTTTAAAAAACAAACCGCTACATTATTATGATGATCTAATTCTCTAATAAATTTTTTTAAAGGTTCTAAAGAATTATTATTGTAATCAACTAAATCTGAAATACGTAAAGCAGTGTCCAAACCTACTACAAGATTATTATAGTCGTCGTTAACACCGTTGCTGTTTTCTCGCATAATGTCTACAATAAAGTCAATAATTATTTTAAGCTGTTCATCAGTAACATAACTGTAAGGTAGTCGCCACAGTGAATCTAGTAGAAAGAATATGTTTTCTTCTACTTTAAAATTAGACTTGATAGTTTTTATATAAATCTCTAGGTATCTGTCTAAATTATCTTTATCGCAGTTTTTAAAAAATTCTCCTACCATATTTTTAAGACAATATCCTATCCACTCCCTATGTTTTTCTATGATTTTGTGGTCTGGATTGATAATCATATCCAAATATCTACTCCAAAGTTCAAAACTATCGGTTTCAGGTTTTTCTAGTTCCTGGTCTTTAGGCACCTCTTTTCTGTATTCATCGTCAAAGCCTGCTATTATTGAACCGATTAATTCAGCTGCATGTTTTCTAATGTCACCTTCTTTATGTACTAAAAGCTCATACATAAAATTAAGAGTAAGCATTTTTTGCTTAGGAATTAGGTAGGTGTTATATTCTGTAAATATATTTAAATAAGCTCTTATATTTTTCCAATCTTTTTCTGTTCTTGCAGCTTCAAGAATTAAACTTAAGGATTCGTCGCTGCTTAGTTTATACATTAAATCTATGTTGTGGCTTATAGCCATATTTATAAAGTTGTTTACTACTTCGTAATCCGACATAAGAGAAGAGTCTTTTTCTTTAACTTCTTTAAAGTCTCCATCTAAAGTAACATCAACACCTTTGCTAACCATGAAATTTTCAAAGTCTTTTAATTTCTCATAAACTCTTCTATATCTTCTTTCTTTAGCTTCATCTACATTATCTAATTTTTCCAGAATAACCTGAAAGGATTCTTCTAAATCAAATATTTCCATTTCATGAGTTTTTTTTCGAGGGTCGCTTTTAACTCTAAAATCAGCATATATAAGGACCAATGATTCTAGTGGTAGATTTTCCAGCTCTAAATCCCATGTAGAGTGATTCACTGCTACGTGTCCAATTTGAGGTATATTAAATCTTCTAAACCACTGTTCTGTATAATAATAATGAAGATAAGGTACTCTTGTTAATTCTTCTCCTTTACACCCGTATTTACCTATATCGTGTCCCGCTGCTGCTCCTGATACTCTTCCTAAATATATTGGTATTCCAGCCTTATCTAATTGTTTACCTACGTGCATAGCTACATGATGAACTCCCGCAATATGATCTAATGAATTATAGCCGGTTATTTCCTTATTTAATCTCATTAACTCATATATATACAGCTTGTCGAATAACTCTAAAAACCTTTCATATTCATGGGGATTTTTTAGAGTTTTTAGTTCTTCATCTGTTAAAAAATTAAAATCTAAAAATTTATTAAAATCTCTATTTTCTTTAACATTAGTAAAAACTATTCTTAGTATTTTAAGATAAAGTAGAGTGCCTTTTTCATATTTGGAATCTAATTCTAAAGTAACTGCATGTGGGAAAGATAAATTAAGAATATAATTATAAGCATAATTAAGCCAATCATCATGTTTTTCCTTGGAAACATTATTCATAATATCAATGCAAAGATTAAGTATATTTTTACAACTAATTTTATCCCTGCTAACTAAAGTAGAGAGTTTGGTTACAAAGTGTTTGTTTAAAACTAAAGAATGAATTTTTTCTTCAGTTAAATCCAATTTTTTTAAAAATTGTTCTTCTGTTAATCCGTTTAGTATTTCTTTGTGTAGTTCATTAAGTGTTATTCTACTCATATGTTCCTCCCCTAAGCAATATATATACAATATTTTAACATTTAAAAATTATTCAGTAAAGCAACAAATATTTTGATTTTATAATATGACATATCATATTTTGACTTATAATAAAAAGTCGTTTATAATATTAACATTATATAAGGAGGACATTATGGATAATATACCTCAATACGTAAAAATAAAAAATTATATTAAAGAGAATATAAAACAGGGTAAAATCAATCCTGGAGATAAAATCCCATCGGAAAAAGAATTAGGAGATATTTTTAATGTAAGTAGAATAACTGCTACTACAGCAGTTAGAGATTTAGTAAATGAAGGACTTGTGTATAGAATTCAGGGGAAGGGTACCTTTGTAACAGAAAAAAATCTTGAAGATATAAGAAAGCATAGATTTTACGGTTTTGAAAACGATAGTTCTCTTACAAAAGGCGAACACAAAACTTTAAGCAAAGGGAAGATAAAAGCTGATGAAGAACTTTCCGAAAAATTAGATATATCAAATGGTGAAGAATTATATGAAATAATTAGAACAAAGGTAATTAACAACAAAGTAAATGCTCTTGAGTATGTATATCTGCCGGTAAAATACTATTTATCCCTAGATATCGAAAAAAGCGAAATTAATCTTATTCACGATATGGTTGAAGAATACTGTTTTCTAAAACAAAAAAGAGCAAAGATATATATAGAGCCAATGATTTCCGGTAAAAATGAAGAAGAACTAATGAAAATCGAAAAAAATAGTCCGATCCTACTATGGGAAAAAATTACTTATTCAGAAGAAGATAAGATAGTTGAGTATTCAAAAAACATAATAAACAGCGAATTATATAAATTCTATATGGATTTAGATTTAAATTAAAAAGGCCTATCGTATTGATAGACCTTTTATTTTATATATTATATCCTTTTTCGTAAGCTTGAATGTTTAAGTCGACAAATTTTTCAGGTACTGTTTCTTTTATAACGTTTTTCCAATCAATTTCTTCAAGACCGACATATTTAACTAGTGAGCCTAAAAGTATGATATTCATAACCCTAGAGTTACCTAGTTCTTTTGCCATTTCAAAAGCATTGTAGGATATGAAGTTTTTAACTTTATCCTTATATTCTTCTACTAGATTCTCCGGATATTTTGATAAATCTAATGTAACTGTAAAAGGTTGAATCTGATGTTCATTTAGTATTAAAATGCCGTCTTCTTTAAGGTACTCAAGCCATCTTAAAGCTTCAGATCTTTCAAAAGATACGATAATATCAGCAGTACCTTTTTCTATTACAGGAGAATAAACTGCTTTGCCGTATCTAATCTGCGTAGTTACGCTTCCGCCTCTTTGAGACATTCCGTGAATTTCAGCCATTTTCACATCATGACCGGCTTCTAATAATCCTTGAGATAGTATCTTTGAGGTAAGAATGGTACCCTGTCCCCCAACTCCAACTAATAAAATGTTTTTAATCATTTTATTCACCTACCTTTTCGATTGCATCAAATGGACAAACTTGA
>JAABRS010000028.1 GCA_011390775.1 Clostridia bacterium
TAATTGAGAATTCGAAAATATATTTAATTCACTGTATCTATCATTTTGCGTTTTTCTTGCTCTATTAATTCTTTTTCTTATTTCTTTTGAATTTTCACTATCTTCTTTATTTTTTAGATCCTTATATTCTATAGGACTGGCTTCTATTTGTATATCTATTCTGTCCAATAAAGGTCCACTTATCTTATTTAAATAATTATCAATTTGATTTTGAGTACATCTGCACTCATGTTTAGGATCACCATAGTAACCGCAAGGACAGGGATTCATACTTGCAACCAACATGAATTTTGATGGATATTTAAGATTGGCATTTGCCCTTGAAATTAATATTTCTCCATCTTCTATCGGTTGTCTTAATACTTCAAGAGTCTTTTTTGAAAATTCTGGCATTTCATCTAAAAATAAAACACCGTAATGCGATAGAGAAACTTCTCCCGGTTTAGGAATTCTTCCACCACCAACTAATGCAGTTTTAGAAATAGTATGATGGGGTGATCTAAATGGTCTTGTTTTAATAAGTTTATCTACCTCAGTAATTCCTGAAACACTATATATTTGAGTGATTTCTAATGCTTCTTCAAATGATAAATCCGGCATTATACTGGGGATTCTTTTTGCTATCATTGTTTTCCCAGATCCTGGAGGGCCAATTATTAATATGTTGTGTCCTCCTGCAACAGCTACTTCTACAGCTCTTTTTAAAGTTTCTTGTCCTTTTACTTCGGCAAAATCTACAAAATATTCCTTTTCTTTATCTTCTTCAGTGAATTTTTTTGCTTTTATTGGTTCAACTATTAATCTTCTATTTAAAATTTCAAGTATATCTACAATATCTTTTACAGGGTATATATTTATACCTTTTATATAGCTGCACTCTTCTAAATTATCCTTAGGAATAAAAATATTTTTTACTCCTTTTTCTCTAAGAGAAATAACCATTGGAAGAGCTCCTTCAACATGTCTTATGTCTCCATTTAAAGATAATTCTCCAATAAAAAAGGTGTCTTTCTCAATACTATTGATTTTTCCCATAGAGTTTAAAATACCTAAGGCAATAGGTAAATCCAACTGACTACCTTCTTTACGTATAGATGCTGGAGATAGATTAATCGTAATTCTATTCATGGGAAATCTATAGCCACTATTTGATATTGCTGATCTTACTCTTTCCTTAGATTCTTTAATAGCAGCATCTGGTAATCCTACGATATTAAAGGATGGAAGACCGTTACTTATATCTGATTCTACTTCTACTTCATATCCTTCTAATCCCTGTAAAACACATGTATTAATTTTTGATAGCATAGTTTGTCTCCTTAATTTAGTTAATATTACTATAATGAATAAAAAATAAAAATTCAATTAAAAAGCAAGAAAATATTTTATTAATTAATTGTAACATTAGGTTCTAATCTATATAATTTTTTTTAATTTGTAATTTAAAAAAATTACTTCCATATTATAAAGATCGTTATTTACTTAATTATCACAAAATATTTGATTTATATTACGAAAAAGTTATATAATAAATTAAATAAATGAGGAGGAGGAGCATATGAACTATATTGATAGAGTCATCAAAGAAGTAAGATCTAGAAACGCTTGTGAACCTGAATTTTTACAATCTGTAGAGGAAGTATTCCATTCAATAGAGCCAGTTTTGGAAAAGCATCCGGAATTTGAAGAATCAGGAATACTTGAAAGAATAGTAGAGCCTGAAAGAACTATATCCTTTAGAGTAGCATGGGTAGATGATAATGATAAAGTGCGTGTAAACAGAGGTTATAGAACCCAATTCAACAGTACCATCGGCCCATATAAAGGTGGACTAAGATTTCATCCAAGTGTATATATAGGAATTATAAAATTTTTAGGTTTTGAACAAACATATAAAAATGCACTAACCGGTCTTCCTATTGGTGGAGGTAAAGGTGGTTCTGATTTTGATCCAAAAGGAAAATCTGATGGAGAAATTATGAGGTTTTGTCAAAGCTTTATGACTGAGTTGTATAGACATATAGGTCCTAATGTTGATGTTCCAGCAGGAGATATAGGTGTTGGTTCAAGAGAAATAGGATATTTATACGGTCAATTTAAACGTATAAAAAATCAATTCCAACCAGCTGTACTTACAGGAAAAGGTTTGAATTACGGTGGATCCTTAGTTAGAAAAGAAGCCACTGGATACGGATTAATTTATTTTATGAAAGAAATGTTAAACCATCATGATATAACATTAGAAAACAAAACTGTTGTAATATCCGGTTCCGGTAATGTTGCAATTTATGCTTGTGAAAAAGCTCAAAAGTTCGGTGCTAAGATTATTGCTATGTCCGACTCTAAAGGTTATATAATAGATAATGAAGGAGTTAATTTAGATACTATAAAACAAC
This sequence comes from Clostridia bacterium, assembly GCA_011390775.1. Taxonomy (GTDB): domain Bacteria; phylum Bacillota; class Clostridia; order Tissierellales; family Dethiosulfatibacteraceae; genus UBA8670. The sequence goes on from JAABRS010000028.1 coordinate 2,397, forward strand.
TAAAAGAAATAGAACGTAGAAGAATTAGTGAATATGTTAATTATCATCCCCATGCTGAATATCACGAAAATCAACAAGGATTATGGTCTGTTAAATGTGATATAGCTCTCCCTTGTGCAGCGGAGAACGATATCAATATAGATTCAGCAAAGAAAATTGTTGCAAATGGTACTTTAGCCGTTGGGGAAGGTGCTAATATGCCTTGTACAAATGAAGCTATAGATTATTTCTTAGAAAACAATATTTTATTAGCTCCTGCTAAAGCTGCTAATGCCGGTGGAGTAGCTACTTCAGCTTTAGAGATGTCCCAAAACAGCATGAGATTACACTGGTCTTTTGAAGAAGTTAATAGAAGATTAAATGAAATAATGATAAACATATTTGAAATTACCAAAGAAGCAGCTCAGGAGTATAATCTGGAAGGTAATTATGTTGCCGGTGCAAATATTGCAGGATTTTTAAGAGTGGCAAATGCAATGTCCGATCAAGGTATTATTTAATAATATCTTTAAGTTAATTTTAAAAGGAATGCCAACATTGATATGGGTCAGTTCACATTGGCATTCCTTTTAAAAAGCATTTTTTATATGTTTTATTTTCTTTTCATTTATGTATACTTCTACAACATCAAATCTTAAAGGATTATCGTATATATTATTGTCTCTTAAATAAATTAAACTACATTTTCTAATTTTATCTATTTTTTTCTTAGTTACAGATTCCCTGGGAAGTCCGTATTTTTTAGTCTTTCTTGCTTTAACTTCTATGAAAACAATGCAGCCTTTATATTTAGAGATAATATCTATTTCTCCAATGAAGTTTCTATAATTGCTTTCAAGGATTTGATATCCATTTTTCTCTAAAAACTTCTCTACAATTTTTTCGTATCTATTTCCTATTTCCTTTTTATTCAATTTAATATCCTTCAAATAGATTAATCTGTTTATTTTTATCCAGTATTTTAGTTAAAAAAGTTTTTCTGTGATATTTTGTTGGACCGTGCTTTTTTATTGCCTCTATGTGTTTTTTAGTACCATAACCTTTATTATTTTTTATATCAAAATTATCTAAATATGGTATCTTTTCAGTTAAATCAAACATGATTTTATCTCTTTCAACCTTAGCTAATATTGATGCAGCTGAAATACCATGACATAATAAATCACCTTTTATAATGCTTTTTTGAGGTATATCAAGAGAAATTTTTTCAGCGTCAATAAGAAGCATATCTGGTATTAATTTTTCATTATCTTTTTTTAATTTTTCTATTGCTATTTTCATAGCTTTTAAAGTCGCGTTTTTAATATTTATTTCATCTATTTCTTCAGATTCGACTATACCAAATGCATAAGAAACCGCTTTTTCCTTAATAATTTTTGAAAGTTCATTTCTTTTTTTAATACTTAATTTTTTTGAATCTGTTACATCTTTTATGTAAACTTCTTTAGGCATAATTACCGCACATGCCAATACATTTCCAGCTAAACAGCCTCTTCCTACTTCATCTATACATGCTATGTAATTAAAACCATCCTTCCAAAGCTGCTTTTCAATTTCTAAATTATTCATTTTATCCTTCTTCCGGTCTTTCTAATGAAATTTTGCCCAGATCTCCATTTCTGAAATCTTTAAGAATGGTTTTTGCTGCTCTTTCATAATCAATTTCATTATCCTTTAATAGATAACCTTTATTTCTACAAATTTTTTCTAAGATAGCTGATATTTCTTCATTTTCACTGGCATCTAAATTATATCTTTCATTTAGAATTTTAATGTAGTTTAATTTTAAATATTCCAATAAATACATAGATAATTCTAAATCATCAGTTATGTTATCTTTGATAAGTCCTGTTACTGCTAAGTTGAATTTTATTTTATCATTATTCAAATTAGGCCACAAGATTCCCGGAGTATCAAGTATCTCAAATTTATTTTTTATTTTAATCCATTGTTTACCTCTAGTAACCCCCGGTTTATTTCCAGTTTTAACGCTTTTTCTTTTTGTTAAATAGTTAATAAAGGTTGATTTGCCAGTATTAGGTACACCTACTACTAAAATCCTAATAGTTTTATTTTTAAATCCTTTTTTTTCAAATTTTATTCTTATTTTTTCTTCAACCTTGCCAATACAATTAAATAATTTGTTGTTTTTTTTATTTTTTATAGAATTATTTTCAACAGCAATAATATTTTTATTCTCAAAATAATTAAGCCATTCTTTATTTACTTTATCGTCTGATATATCAGCTTTATTCATAAGATATATCTTTTCTTTATTTATTATAAGTTTATCCAATTGTGGATTCAAACTACTGTTTGGTACTCTTGAATCCAATATTATAATAACTAAATCAACAACCTTTAAATTTTCTTTGAGCATATCATATGTTTTTTTCATATGTCCAGGATACCAGTTCATATTTTCATCTCCTATTAAAAATGAGGACTCACGTCCTCATAATTACTTGATAAATTTCTTTTCTTTAACTTTAGCAGCTTTTCCTGTTCTATCTCTTAAGTAGAACAATCTCGCTCTTCTAACTTGACCTTTACGTATTACTTCAATTTTTTCAATTTTTGGTGAATGTACAGGGAATGTTCTTTCTACTCCTACTCCGTAAGATATTCTTCTTACTGTAAAAGTTTCTTTAATTCCTTCACCTTGTCTTTTTAAAACAGTACCTTCAAAGATCTGAATTCTTTCTCTGGTTCCTTCTTTAATTCTAAAGTGTACCTTAACAGTATCTCCAACTTTAAACTTAGTAAGTTCGTCTTTTAACTGCTCTTTTTCTAAAATTTTAATTAAGTTCATAGTATACCCTCCTTTTTGCAGCGTTCGTGTGTCTCAACAGAGGACCGCCGTATACTTCAATGTATTATAGCATAATAATATTTCTAAATCAATAATTTTTTATTTAAATTCTTCTTTTAATTTTTTGTACTCTTTCATTATTTTTTCTTCGTCTTTCAGTAAGTCCGGTCTATTCTTAATTGTAGCTTCTATGGATTTATATTTTTTCCATCTTTTAATTTTCTCATGATCTCCAGACAGTAAAATTTCAGGAACTTTATACCCTTTATAATTAAAAGGTCTAGTATATTGAGGATGTTCCAGTAAATTATCTTCGAAGGTTTCATTCTGGTGTGAATCTTCATTTCCAAGTACTCCTGGTATTAATCTTGAAATTGAATCAATTAATACAAGTGCAGGCAGTTCTCCTCCTGTTAATACATAATCTCCAATTGATATTTCTTCATTCACATAGTTGTCTATCACTCTTTGATCAATTCCCTCATAATGTCCGGATATTATTACAATGTCCTTCTCTTTTGACAATTCTTTTACTTTATCTTGATTTAACAACTTACCTTTTGGACTCATATATATAACTTTTGATTTGCTTTTTACCATATCATCTAACGCTTCTGATAATGAATCAACCTTTAAAAGCATTCCTGGTCCGCCACTGTATGGGTAGTCATCTACTTTATTATGTTTGTTTTGAGAATAATCTCTAATGTTTACATAATTAATATTAAGTAAGTTTTTTTCTACAGCTTTACCTATTATACTGTATTCCAGTAGTGATTCCATAGTTTCAGGAAATAGAGTTAAAACAGTTATTTTCATTCAATCAATCCTTCAATTAATTCAACCATCATCTTATTGTTTTTCAAATCTATTTGTTTTATAAATTCTTTAGATGCAGGTATTAATTTTTTAACATCATTATCTATTTCATAAATATCTTTTTTACCAGTTTTAATAATATTAGTTATTTTTCCTATATAATTATCTTCCATATCATATACCTTTAAACCTATTATATCTTCAACGAAATATTCATTTTCATCTTCTATCAGTACTTCTTTTTCTTCTAAATTAATAAATATATCGGAGTTTTTTAACTTTTCTGCCTTATCAATATCGTCTATACCCTCTAATTTAACAAGTATTTTTTTATTAACAGTCACATTTTTTATGTTATATTTTATTTTTTCCTTACCTATATATATATTTGATATATCCATTAACTTTTTAGGTTGATAATGGTAGTATTCAATTCTTATTAATCCTTTTAATCCATGTGTATTTATTATTTTTCCAATATTATAAAATTCCATATATTCACCTTTAAAAAGGATTAGCATAAGCTAATCCTATATTGTTTATTGAACTATTTCTACAATTACTCTTTTGTTTTCTTTCGTAGCTGCTGCTTTTACCAAAGTTCTAACTGCTTTTGCAATTCTACCTTTTTTACCAATTACTTGGCCCATGTCTTCTTCAGCAACACTTAATTCAATAATAATTGATTTATCTCCTTCAATTTCTTTTATACTTACTTTATCAGGATTATCAACTAATGCTTTTGCAATATATTCTACTAGTTCTCCCATAATTGCACCGCCTTTATTATTTCTCTTAATTATTCTTTATCAAATGCACCGTTTTTTCTTAATAATATTCTAACAGTGTCAGTTGGTTGTGCTCCTTTGCCAATCCATTCTAGAGCTTTTTCATTGTCTATTTTTATCTCTTTTGGATTTGTTAAAGGATTGTAGTGTCCTATTTCTTCGATAAATTTACCATCTCTTGGAGCTCTTGAATCTGCAACTACTACTCTATAAAAAGGAGTCTTCTTTGCACCCATTCTTTTTAATCTGATTTTTACTGCCATTATTACACCTCCTATTATTTAATTTAATATATTAAAAAGGTAGTTTTAACCCTTTTTTTCCAGACATCATGTTTCCCATTTTATTCATGTTTTTCATCATTTTCTTCATTTCTTTATATTGCTTAAGTAGCCTATTAACCTTCTGAATAGATGTACCGCTACCAGCTGCTATTCTTTTTCTTCTGCTGCCGTTTATTATATCCGGTTTAACTCTTTCTTCTTTTGTCATTGACTGTATTATTGCCTTTACATGAGTTATCTCTTTTTCATCAATTTTTATGTTTTTAAGTTTTTTACTGTTGGCTCCAGGCATCATTTCTAATATTTGATCCAGTGGTCCTAAGTTCTGCATTTGCTCCATTTGATCTAGAAAATCATCAAAGGTAAATTGATTTTTCATCAATTTTTTTTCTAATTCTTTTGCTTTTTTTTCATCAAAGGATGATTGAGCTTTCTCTATTAAACTAAGAACATCTCCTTTTCCTAAGATTCTTGATGCCATTCTATCAGGATGAAAAATTTCTAAATCATCTAATTTTTCTCCTGTAGTTACAAATTTAATAGGTTTACCTATTATTGAGCTAATTGAAAGGGCAGCTCCTCCCCTTGCATCTCCATCTATTTTAGTTAATATTATACCTGATATATCTAAATCTCTATCGAACTCTTGTGCTATATTTACTGCTTCCTGTCCTGTCATGGAATCTAAAACTAAAAGTATTTCATCAGGTTCTATAATATCCTTAATATCTTCTAATTCTTTCATCATTTTTTCATCAATATGTAATCTTCCTGCAGTATCAAATAAAAGTAGGTCTTTACCATTTTTCTTAGCATAATTTAAAGCGTTTTTAGCTATTTTTAAAGGACTTTCTCCTTCTTCCCCAGCAAACACATCTATATCAGTTTGTTTGCCTAATACCTGTAATTGTTTTACTGCTGCTGGTCTATAAACATCACAAGCAACAAAAAGAGGATTTTGATTTTTTGATTTATATTTTTTTCCTATTTTTGCAGTAGTTGTAGTTTTACCAGCACCCTGCAATCCACACATCATTATAGTAGTTATATTATTTTGATTTATTTTTATATCTTCGGTTTTTTCACCAAGAAGGTTTACCATCTCATCATTTACAATTTTGATAACTTGCTGTCCTGGTGTTAAACTTTCAAAAATTTCTTCTCCAATAGCTTGTTCTTTAATATTTTTTACGAATTTTTTAACTACTTTAAAATTAACATCTGCTTCAAGTAAAGATAATTTTATTTCTCTTAAAATTGTATCTATATCTTTTTCAGTAAGCTTACCTTTTTTTGTAAGTTTAGATAATGCTTCTTGAAGTTTATTGGATAAACTTTCAAATATCATATTTACAACTCCTAAAGTTTGTTTATTAATTCTAATAATTCATTAAAATGATCTTTTAAGTCCTTATAATCTTCTTGTTCAATATTTTTATTTATTTCTTCTGCTTTTTTTTGAATATTTTTTTTAAATTTTTCCTGTTTTTTGATTATATTTAGCTTACTATCTATCTCATCTAAGTTTTTTTCTGCTCTTTTTAATAAGTCGTAAACTCCCTGCCTCGTTATACCTAAATTATCAGAGATTTCTTTTAAACTTAAATCCAATAAATAGTATTGATTTATTACTTTTTTGTGTCTTTCATTTAAAACATCGCTGTAATAATCATATAATTTACCATATTTTAAAAATTTATCTAACATATAATCACCTGTAAAGTTTTTTACTTGACAGTTAATTATAATACATTAAATGATTAATGTTGTCAATAGTTTAAAATAGAATTAACGAACTTTTCAGCATCAAATTTCTGTAAGTCATCTATTGCTTCTCCAAGACCAACGTAAACAACCGGTACTTTTAATTTTTTTTGTATAGGGATAATTATGCCACCTTTTGAAGTGCCATCTAATTTTGTTAGTATTATTCCATCTATATTAGTTACTTCTTTAAAATATTCAGCTTGAACAATTCCATTTTGTCCCGTATTTGCATCAATTACAAGATAAACTAATTTTTTTGCTTCAGGATATTCTTTATCAATAACTCTAGATATTTTATTTAATTCCTTCATTAGATTCTTTTTATTGTGCAACCTGCCTGCCGTATCACAAATTAATATATCCGTATCTCTTGCTTTTGATGCATTGATTCCATCATAAATTACAGATGACGGATCACTTCCTTCTTTATTTGATATAAGTTCAACATCTGCTCTCTGACACCATTTTTCAAGTTGCTCTATTGCCGCCGCCCTAAAAGTGTCTCCTGCAGCTACCAATACTGTTTTGTTTTCCTCCTTGAATATTTTCGATAATTTTCCTATGGTGGTTGTCTTTCCTACTCCATTTACTCCTACTATCAAGATTATTGACTTATTATCTTCATAAAAATTTTCTTCAAATTTAATTTCTTCAACTAATATTTTTTTTAGTAGTGGCTTTACCTTGTTTACATCTTGTATCTTTTCCTTTTTTATTTCAACTTGAAGCATATCGATAATTTCTAAAGTTGCTTCTATACCTATATCAGCACCTATTAATATTTCTTCAAGTTCTTCATATAGTTCATCGTCAATTTTTAAGTGTCTAGAAAATAGATCATCTATTTTATTTGCAAAATTATTTCTAGTTTTTTTTAATCCATCTTTAAATTTAGTTATTATATTACTCATTTACAAACTCCTTTTGAACTAACTCTGATAGATTCATTGATATTATTTTTGTAACTCCTTCTTCTTCCATAGTTGTTCCGTATATAGTATCTACAAATTCCATGGTACCTTTTCTATGAGTGATTATTAAAAATTGTGTTCTTTTCGAGAATTTTTTTAAATAGTTTGCAAATCTGTAGACATTCGAATCATCTAAAGCTGCCTCTATTTCATCAAGAATGCAAAAAGGCGTAGGCTTAACTTTTAGTATAGCAAATAATAATGATATAGCTGTTAGTGCTTTTTCTCCCCCGGAAAGAAGTGATATTTTATTTAAATTTTTACCTGGAGGTTGAGCATATATCTCGATATCGCAGGTAAGAGGGTTTTCTATATCAGATAAGATTATTTCTGCATCTCCTCCACTAAATAGATCTATAAAAACATCTTTAAATACTTCATTAATTTTTTCGTATTCTGCTATAAAAATCTGGTGCATTTTATCAGTTAGATCATTAATTATATTATTTAATTTATCTCTTGCTTCTATTAAATCATTTCTCTGTCCATTTAAAAATTCGTATCTTTTGCTTGTTTCTTTATATTCTTCTATTGCTGAGATATTTATATCTCCTAATTTTTTAATTGAATTTTTTAAGCTTTTTGTTTTCTTATTTAAGGAATTTATACTCTGCTCTTCATCTATGAAGCTTTTGGCGATAGCATAATTCATTTCATAATCATTCCATAGTCTATCTTTAGTATTAGATAATTTATTCTCATATCTTTCTATTTTTACTTCCAAACTATTAATATCTTTTTGAACATTATTTATTTCTTTGTTAATTGAATTTATTTGAGATTGTTTTTCATATATATTTTTTTGAATATTTTTTCTTTTATCTTTTATTTCATTAAAAAGATTTTTTTTCTCATTTAATATTTCAGATTTACTATCTATGGTTTCTTTGTAATTTTCGATTTTTGTCTTTGAACCTTCTATTAATTTTTCATTTAATTCTAATTCTCTATCAGCTTTTATAATATTTTCTTCTGTTTCTTTAATATTTTCATTTATTTCTTCTAATCTAGTATTATCCATATCTAATTCATTTTTTCTTTTTGATAATTCTACATTCAAATTGTTTATATTACTGGTAATTTCAATTTCTTCTTTTTTTACTTCTTCTAAATTAATATCATTATTTTTTAATTTGTCTTCGTAATCTTGAATATTTTTGTTTATAATTTTAGATTCTTCTTTTTCAGTTTCTAATTCTTCTTCAAATTTCAAAATATTACTTTTGTTTTCTTTAATCTTAATTTCTATTTCTTCTTTTTCTTCTTTTTTATTTTCTAAATCATTTTTGATATTATTAAGATTAATTTCAATTTTTTCTCTTTCTTTAATTAAATTTTCATAATTTGATTTTTCCTTTTCAAAAGAATCTTTTAGCTCTTTAATATTTTTTTGATTAATTTCAATTTTTTCTTTAATTATCTTGATTTTTTTTTCTAATTTTTTCTTATCAATTTTAAGTGAATCAATCTCTTCTTCTCTACCTATTAAATTATTTGTTCTTTTTTTGCTCCCACCTGTTATAGCTCCTCCAGAATATATAATCTCACCTTCTAATGTTACTACATTAGTTGAATAGTTTATAGATTTAGCAATTTTAATCCCAGAATCTATGTCTGAACATACAATAGTTCTTCCTAATAAAAATTTAAAAATATTTTCATACTTTTTATCACATTGAATTAAACTATCTCCAGTACCAATAAAACCATCAACTTTAGATGCATTTTTTTGATAATTATTTAAATCTCTCCCTTTAATTGTATCCATAGGTAGAAAAGTCAATCTGCCAATTTTTTCTGATTTTAAGAAGTTTATTATTTTTCCTACATTTTTTTCGTTTTTTATTATAATATTTTGAGACGAAGCACCAAGAGCCGTATTTATTGCTTCAATATATTTTTTGTCAACCTTTATTAGTTCAACAACTACTCCTTCAACCACATCTCTGAATTTCCCTTTATTAACATATGTCATAAAATCTTGTATGCTTTTGTAAAAGCCTTCGTAAGAATTTCTGATTCTTGTTTTAATGCTTATTAAATTTTTATATCTTTCTATATTATTATTATAATCATTATATTTAGATTTTAATAATTCTAGTTCTTTTTCATCTTGTAAATAATTATCTTTTAATTTTTTAAGCCTGTCTCTTAACTTTAACTCATTTTGAACTAGTGAAGATATATTATTTTTAAAGTCTTTTTTTTGTATTTCATATTCAGAAATTATACTGGATAATTTCTCTAGGGCATCTATATTATCTTTATGCTTCTGATCTTCTAATTCTTTTTGATTATTAATTTGATTTATTTTATTTTTTTCATCAGATAATTTTTGATATAATTTAAATACTTCATTTTTACTATTCTTTATATAATCATCTTTTGAATTTAAACTTAGTTTTATAGTTTCTAAATTTTCTTTTAAATTTTTTAATGCTATTGTATCAAATTCAATTTTTTCTTTGTTAAACTTTATGTTTTCTAGAATTCTTTGGTTTTTTTCTTTTAGAATTATTATCTTATCATTATGAGTTTTTAAGTTGTTTTTTAATGATTTTAATTTATCTTTATATAATTTTATTTTTTCATTTTCAATTTGTATATTATTTTCATTTTCATTTAGATTTTTTTCTAAAATATTTAAATCTCTTTCATAATCAACAATTTCATCATCAATTAAATTAACTTCGTTTATTTCTTTTTCTAATTTTTCTTCAAAATGGTTTCTTTTTGTTTCTAAATCATTAAGTTCTTGATTTCTTTTAGCTTCTTCCTCTTTTAATTCTTTTTCATAATTTAAATATTTGTTGTATTCTTGGGCTAAGAGATTTATTTCAATATTTTTCAATTCTTTTTTTATTTCTAAATATTCTTCAGCATTTTCTTTTTGATTTTTTAAAGGTCCAATTCTATTTTCAATTTCTAATATAATATCATTAATTCTTTCTAGATTATCATTTGTTTTTTCAAGTTTTTTTTCAGTTTCCTGCTTTCTTGATTTGAATTTTACTATACCTGCTGCTTCTTCTAAAACTTTTCTTTTTGTTTCTGTATTTTTAGAGATTATTTCATCTATTCTACCCTGCCCAATAACAGAATATCCATCAATACCTATTCCTGTATCCATGAAAAGTTCTTTTATTTTTTTTAATTGAGTTCTTTCTTTATTTATTAAATATTCACTTTCTCCCGATCTATAGAGCTTTCTGGTAATAGATACTTCGCTGTATTCAACAGGTAAAAGATTATCGCTATTATCAAAAATTAAATCCACCTGAGCTATCCCTTGTGGGTTTTTACTTTTAGTACCGGCAAAAATGACATCTGACATTACGTTTCCTCTTAATGTTTTTGCACTTTGTTCTCCTAGAACCCATTTAAATGCATCAGAAATATTACTTTTCCCGCTGCCATTAGGACCAACTACAGCTGTTAATTTTGAATTAATATCTAATTTTGTTTTATTTGCAAAGGATTTGAATCCATTAATATGTATAGATTTTAAATACAATTTTTACACCTCATAGTTCTGTGATAAACTTTCGTTTACTTTTTTTAATGCTTCCCTTGCTGCTTTTTGTTCAGCATTTTTTTTGCTTTTTCCCTTACCTCTACCAGCTTCTTTTCCAGATATCAAAACCTTAACAAAAAATGTTTTATTATGATCTGGACCAATTTCATTTGTTACTACATATGAAATCCTGTTGGTATTGTTTATACTTTGTACTACTTCCTGAAGCTTTGTTTTATAATCGTAATTTAGCTTACCCTCTTCTGCCTTTAAAATATAATCATCGAAAAGTTTTAAAACAAGCTTTTCAACATTATTATAATTACTATCCAAATATATTGCTGCAATAATAGATTCAACAGAATCTGCTAGTATTGATTTTCTCTCTCTACCACCTGTGGCTTCTTCACCTTTACCTAATTTTAAATAACTACCAATATTATAATTTGAAGCTATATCAAATAAAGCTTCTTCACATACTATTTTCGATCTTAGTCTAGTTAATTTACCTTCTGGGTAATGTTTAAATTTCTTAAACAAGTAAGTGCTTATAATTAGTTCAATAACTGCATCCCCTAAAAATTCCAATCTTTCATTACAGTTAATATTGTCTTGAAATTCATTTGAATAAGAGCTATGAGTTACGGCTTCATTAAGCAGTTCTACGTTTTTGAATTTATAATTAAGCTCTTTTTGAAGGTTTTCAAACTTACTATTCATAAATCCTCCTCATAATTAAAGACAACTAACTAACTGTAAAGTTAGTCACTCGTCATTAATCATTATAAATTTTAAAAGTCCTGATTAACAGGACTTTATTCGATACTTTCTAAATAATCAATTGCATCTTTTACTGTTTTTATTTTTTCAGCATCCTCATCCTCTATTTCTATGCCGTATTCATCTTCAAGTCCCATTATTAATTCAACTAAAGAAATAGAATCTGCATCTAAATCATCTACAAATGAAGTTTCTAATGTGATTTTTGTATCATCATCCAAATTTAACTTCTCAATTATTATTTTTTTAATTTCCTGTAAATCCACTTTAAGCCTCCTTATTAATTCTTTTTTCTATAAGTTTTATTGATTCGCTTTCATAAAATATTTTACTTTGTCTAAGAGCATTTTTAAAAGCTTTACTTTTAGAACTACCATGAGCCTTAATTACTGGTGATTTTAATCCTAATAAAGGTGCCCCTCCATATTCGTTATAATCAAATTTGCTTTTTAATTCCTTCATGGAGTTTTTTATGAGTGCTCCTCCTATCATTCCTGTAATACTGCTCTTTAGCTGTGATTTAATTTGGTTCATTAAATCACTGGTAACTCCCTCTGTTAATTTTAACACAATATTCCCAACAAATCCATCACAAACTAAAACATCCGCATCACCTTTTAATAGATTTCTTGATTCAATATTACCGATAAAATTTAAATCAGATTCTTCAAGTAATTTATGAGTATCTATATACAGCTTGCTCCCTTTTGTTTTTTCTGTTCCTATATTTATTAATCCAACCTTAGGAATTTTTTTATTTAAAACTTTTTCCGCATAGATGCTTCCCATAATTCCAAATTGATATAAAAACTCAGGTTTGCAGTCTGCATTTGCACCAACATCTAATAATATACTATTCCCTACAATTGTTGGTATTATAGGTGCTAGAGAAGGTCTTTCAATTCCTTTTATTCTGCCTATTATAAACAACCCTCCGCTTAGAAGAGCTCCTGTATTTCCTGCAGAAACAAAGGCATCGCCATAATTTTCCTTAACTAAATTTAGACCCACAACCATTGAAGAGTCCTTTTTTCTTCTGATAGCTTTTACAGGTTTATCTTCGTTAGTTATAACATCCTCAGCATTTACAATCTCTATTTTATTGCTTAGATTCTTACCGTATTTATTAATGTTATCCTTTATTAAAGATTCTTTTCCTACTATAATGATTTCTACATTTAATTCTTCAACAGCCTGTAGAGTTCCTTTTATAATTTCTTCAGGAGCATTGTCTCCTCCCATTGCATCAACTACTATTTTCAATACCTTCACCTCATTTTATGTGTTCAAAAATAAGTATACATTAGAAGAAATTAAATTGCAATAAAAAAGACAGCTTTAAAAGCCATCTTCTTATTCATTATCCAATACGTTCCTTCCATCATAGTGACCACATTCTTGACACACTCTATGTGGTAACTTCATTTCATGACATTGAGGACATTCTGTGAATCCTGTTACTTTTATTCTCTCTTTAGCTGTTCTTCTTTTATCTCTTCTAGCTTTAGACGTCTTACGCTTTGGTACTGCCATGTTTACACCTCCTTGTCTAATAACTCTTTAAGTTTACCCATTCTTGGGTCGATTTTTTCATTTTTACAATTACAGTCTTCTTCGTTTAGGTTCGC
>JAABRS010000029.1 GCA_011390775.1 Clostridia bacterium
CTATATTTTTAAGTATGTTGAAGTTTTTCAAAAATAAAAATTGGTTGTAGAAGGGATTAGCTATGATAACGAGTAGATGGTTTAAAGGAAAAGAAGAATTAGCTGAGATAATTGAATTAAGAAGAGAAATTTTTGGAGAAGGTTCTAGTGTAGATTTTTATGATGAGTTTTCTTTTAATTTAGGAATCTATGAAGAAGATAATGGACTTGTTGGTATAGGTAGGTTGTTATCTAAAAACGGAAAATTCTTTATAGATAATTTTGGAGTTAAGGAAAAATTTCAAAGAAAATACTACGGGGACTTTATGCTAAGAATACTATTGAGAAAAGCTTATGAAATTGGAATAAAAAAAGTATATGTTCAATGCAGTGAAGATGTTGTAGGTTTCTTCAAAAAACTTGATTTTTTAGAAGAAAATTTAAATGATAAAATCTATCTATTATCAAGACAAGGAGATGTTAGTAGTGGATGCTGTGAGTGATATAATGAGTAAAAATAAAGGAAAGAAAATAGTTGTTTTCGGAGGAGGTACTGGATTGTCGATAATTCTTCGAGGACTTAAAAATTATACTGATAATATAACTGCTGTTGTGACTGTAGCAGACGATGGTGGAGGTTCTGGAAAGTTAAGGGAGGATATGGGAATGTTGCCTCCTGGAGATATTAGAAACTGTCTTATATCACTTTCAGACGTTGAACCTATAACTGAAAAATTAATGCAGCATAGATTTAAAGAAGGGTATTTAAAAGGACAATCTTTTGGAAATCTTTTTATTGCTGCTATGTATGAAATATTTGGAGATTTTGAACATGCACTAAAAGAATTGGGAAGTATTTTTAGAATAACAGGAAAAATACTTCCAATGACATTAGAAGATGCTAGTTTAAAAGCTGAACTAAAAAGTGGTGAAATTATTTACGGAGAAAACTATATCCCTGAATATGTTAGAAAAACTGGAGATAGTATAAAAACCATGATGGTAATTCCAGAAAATTCAGAACCTATGTATGAGACTATTGCAAGTATAAGAGAGGCAGATGTTGTTGTATTAGGTCCAGGTTCTTTGTTTACTAGTGTAATTCCTAATATTTTAGTTAAAGATGTAGTAAGACATATTAAAGAATCAAAAGCAAAGGTTGTTTATATAACAAATATTATGACTCAACCGGGAGAAACAGATGGGTATAATGTTTTAAAACATTTAAATACCCTAATAGATCATTGTGGAGAAAATATAGTTGATTATATATTAGTAAATAGTAAGTTAGCAGACAAGGATACTTTAGATAAGTACAAAAAGGAAATATCTGAGCCCGTATTACTTGATGATTATCAAAGAAATATAATTAAAGATTTAAATATTGAAATAATAGAAGAAGATTTCCTAGAAGTAGAAAAGCATTACATAAAACACGATTCAGATAAAGTTAGTTTATTAATAACTAAAATAATCCCCGCCTAGAGGGATTATTTTTAGTATTCATCTACAAATGAATCAAGCAACTTGGTTAAAGCATCTAAAGCTTCAGACTCATCATCGCCCCTGGCTTTAATTAATAATTTCGAACCTTGAACAGCTCCTAAGGACATGACATTTATAATACTTTTTGCGTTAGCTTCTTTATCTTCTTTAAGTATTTTAATATCGCTCATGAATTCGTTTGCCTTTTTAACAAAAATAGCTGCTGGTCTTGCATGTAAACCGATACTATTCTTTATTGTATATTCAACTGTTTTCATATATACCTCCTTTCTTACAGACCTTCTGCAATTTTTTCTATTTTTTTCAATCTATAATTTACACCGGATTTTCCAATAGGTGGATTTAGTAGTTCTCCTAACTCCTTTAATGATGCTTCCCGGTTTTTTAACCTTAGTCTAGCAAGATCTTCAAGATTATCAGGAAGGTTTTCTATTCCCCATAAATCCTCTATTTTTCTTATAGCTCTAATTTGTCTTACGGCTGTATTTACCGTTTTACTCAAATTTGCAGTTTCACAATTTACCACTCTGTTTATGTTATTTCTCATGTCTTTAATGATTCTAATGTTTTCAACATCCAGCAGAGAGTTATAGGCTCCAAAAATGTTTAGTAAATCTACTATTTGCTCACTTTCTTTTAGATAAGTAATATAATAGTTGTTTCTTTTAATATATTTCCCATTCAAATCAAAACATGATAGTAAATCAGTTAAATCTTTTGCGTGTTTCTGATTGTAACTTACTAATTCTAAATGGTATGATTTTTCAGGATTTGTAATTGAACCATTACATAAAAAATAACCACGCAAATAAGCTTTTTTACAATTTCTAATTTTTAGAATATCCATGGGGATTCTTTTGTTAATATTTCTATAAGTTTTAGAGTCTGACTTTAAAAATTTTGATTGTTTTATTATATTATCTGATAAATTTGATATTTTTACAATATATGAATGATGTTTTTTTAATCTTCTGTTTTTAGCAATTTGAACTTCTACATTTGTAGAATCTTTACTTTTTATAATCGAATAAATTCTTCTAGCTACTGCTGAACTTTCAGTATTTACAGTAATAGAAATATTTTTATTATCGATTTCTATAGATTTAGTTGAACGAAGTATTGCTGCCAATTCTCCAATAGGACAATTCTCTTCAGGGATGACTTTTCTGCATATTTCATTTTTCACAGTTGCTGAAAAAGACATTTTTATCGACCTCCTGGTACTAGTCTAATTCCAATTAAAGTTAATATATTCTATTTCTTTGATAGCTTCTACTATAACATTGCGCTCATCGTTATAACGAGCAAGCTCTACAGCGGTTTCCAATGGATAAAAACCTGCTTCTATAAAACCTTCGTTTTTTTGCGGGTGACATTCCATATCTCTTGCTTCCATGATATACCAGTGTACTATTTTTCTGATTTTTGTGCTGGTAGAGTTAGTGTTTCTAGTAAATTCATAAGATATTTTAGAAAGATATTGTAATACATTTACTCTTGCTCCACTTTCTTCCATAACTTCACGTTTAGCAGCGGCTTTAAGAGTTTCTCCTTCTTCTACTCTTCCTTTAGGAAGGACGTAATCTCCATTGAATTTTTTTAAGAGAAGAATTGTATTTCTGAAAAATACAACACCACCTGCACTTAGTTCTTCCATTATACAAACACCTCTGTCTACACACTATTATATCACAGTAGTATATCATGAATCAGTATAAATATAAATAAAAATAGTATTATTAAACTTAATTTATTAATAAATAATGTTGTTTAGGATTATCAGTAAATATGATAAAATAATGAATAAGTAAAAAGTTGATTAATAAGATAAATTAAAGGTGGAAGATAAATGAGCAAAAACTTTACCCATTTACATTTACATACAGAATATAGTTTATTAGATGGAGCTACAAGAATAACAAAGTTAATGGAAAAAGCTTCTGAGTTAGGAATGGAAAACATAGCAATCACTGATCATGGAGTAATGTACGGAGTTGTTGAGTTTTATAAACAGGCAAAAGTACACGGATTAAAGCCTATAATAGGATGTGAAGTTTATATTGCTCAAAGGAGTTATTTAGATAAAGATCCTGTCAAAGACAAGAAACAATATCATCTTATACTACTTGCAGAGAATCAACAGGGCTATAAAAATCTTATGAAGATAGTTTCTGAAGGTTTTGTGAATGGTTTTTACTATAGACCTAGAGTAGATAAAAAAATACTAAAAAAATATTCTGAAGGTTTAATATGTTTAAGTGCTTGCATTGCAGGAGAGATACCATCACTAATACTTCAAGGCAACTTTGAAAAGGCAAAGCAAACCGCTTTAGAATATAGAGATATTTTTGGTAATGATAATTATTATTTAGAACTTCAGGAACATGGCATAGAAGAACAAGCATTAATAAATGAGAAACTAATAGAAATCGGAGAAGAATTTGACATTCCATTGGTATTGACTAATGATACCCACTATATAAGCAAAGATGATGCTAAATTTCACGACATACTTCTCTGTATCCAAACTCAAAAAACAGTTGATGAAGAAAGAATGAGATTTCCATCAGAAGAATTTTACTTAAAATCTTACGAAGAGATGTTAGATATATTTCCAGGAATGGAAGAAGCTGCAGAGAATACAAATAAAATTGCTGAAAGATGTAATGTAGAATTAGATTTTTCAACAACTCATTTGCCTAATTTCGACGTACCTGAAGGCTTTGGTAAATATCAATATTTAGAAAAATTATGTAAAGAAGGTCTTGAAGAGAGATACGAAAATATCAGCGAAGAAGTAAATAAAAGAATAGAATATGAATTAGGTATAATTAAGGATATGGATTATGTAGACTATTTTCTTATTGTATGGGATTTTATTAGATATGCTAAAGAAAATGAAATTATGGTTGGTCCTGGAAGAGGTTCTGCTGTAGGAAGTATTGTTGCATATGCTCTTAAAATAACAGATATAGATCCATTGAAATATAATTTGATTTTTGAAAGATTTTTAAATCCGGAAAGAGTATCAATGCCGGATATTGATATAGATTTTTGTTACGAAAGAAGAGAGGAAGTAATAGATTACGTAGTAGAAAAATACGGTGACGATAAGGTGGCACAAATAGTTACTTTTGGAACAATGGCAGCCAGAGGAGCTATAAGAGATGTAGGTAGAGCAATGAATTTTAGCTATAAAGAGGTTGATTTTATAGCCAAAAGAATTCCCATGGAACTTGGAATTACCATAAAAAAAGCTTTGAAAATGAATGATAAACTTAGAGAGTTGTATGAAACGGATGATGATATAAAAGAACTTATAGATATCTCCCGGAAAGTGGAAGGGTTACCTAGACATACTTCAACTCATGCAGCGGGAGTAGTTATATCAAAACTACCTATTACAGAATACGTTCCATTATCAAGAAATAAAGATGTTGTTACTACTCAATATAACATGACTGAACTGGAAGAGTTAGGCCTATTAAAAATGGACTTTTTAGGCCTTAGAACCCTCACAGTAACAAGAGATGCAAAAGTTTTAATAGAAAAAAATCATGATATTCAAATAGACTTTGATAATATGAGCTTTGATGATCCGGATGTTTATAAGATGTTTGCTGAAGGTAATACCCTTGGAATATTCCAGTTTGAAAGCACAGGAATGAGAGCTATACTTAAGGATATGAAACCGGACAATTTTGAAAATATAGTAGCGGCTAATGCTCTTTATCGTCCGGGACCTATGGCTCAGATACCAACATATATCCAAAACAAATCAAATCCTAAAAACATAGCATATTTGCATCCAAAATTGGAAAATATACTAAATGTAACATACGGATGTATGGTTTATCAGGAGCAGGTAATGCAGATTGTTAGGGATATAGGTGGTTTCTCTATGGGAAGATCAGATCTGGTTAGAAGAGCTATGAGCAAAAAGAAAATGAAGGTAATGGAAGAAGAGAGACAGTACTTTATCCACGGGAAAAAAGATGAAAATGGAAATCTTGAGATAAGAGGAGCTGTAAGAAATGGAGTGGATGAAAAAACAGCAAATCAAATATACGACTTGATGATTGATTTTGCTAACTATGCTTTCAACAAGTCTCACTCTGCTGCTTATGCGGCATTAGCATACAGATCAGCATGGCTTAAAAAATATTATCCTGTAGAATTTATGGCAGCACAAATTTCAAGCATAATGGGTAATTCTGATTCCGTATCTAAATATATTAGAGAATGTAGAAGACTTAATATAGAAGTATTACCACCGGATATAAATTACAGCGAGGATAAATTTATAGTAAAAGATGGAAAAATTAGATTTGGATTAGCTGCAGTAAAAAACGTAGGAGCAGGGGCTATCGAAGAGATAGTTAAAATAAGAAAAGAAAAAGGAAGATTTGAAAGTTTTATTGATTTTTGTGAAAAAGTACCTACTACAGTATTAAACAAAAGACAGATTGAATCATTAATCAAAGCAGGTGCTTTTGATAGCACAGGAGCTAATAGATCTCAACTAATAGCTATTCATGAAAAAACTATAGACGGTATAAGTAGACAGAGAAAAAACAATGTGGAAGGACAGGTATCTCTATTTGATAGCGATAATTTAACCCAAAAATATATACCTAAAGATAATCTACCAAAACTTAAAGAATTTAATGAAAAGGTAAAACTAAATTTAGAAAAAGAAATGCTTGGTATTTATTTAAGCGGACATCCTTTATCAGAATTTGAAGAAATAATAGAAGAAATGAGTAATACAAATAGTTCTGAACTAATAGAGCTAAGTCAAGAACACAGTGTAGAAATGGATAGGAGACTTTACGACGGAGCCAAAGTTTCTATTGCAGGAATAATCATAAAAAAACAAAACAAAGTAACTAGAAATAATAATTTAATGGCTTTTGCTACTTTAGAAGATTTATACAGCTCTGTTGAGTTAATAATTTTTCCAAATACTTTAGATAGGTATAGCGAAATAATACAAGAAGATAATATAGTATTGGTAGAAGGTAAGTTAAGTTATAAGGAGGATGAAAATCCTAAGATAATTGCCGAAAAATTTACAGTTCTAAATAAAGAAATAAATAAAAGAATATACTTGAAAATAGAAAAAGATAAGAATGTATCAAATGAGAAAAAGAAATTAATTGAGTTAATAAAAAATTACTCTGGTATGAATGAAGTTTCGGTTTATATAGAAAAAGAAGATAAAAGCTATAAATTACCTAGAAAATTTAGGGGTGATGCATCCAACAAACTCTTTGAAGTTGAGTTAAAAGATATACTTGGAGAAGATAATGTAGTAATCAAATAAAAAATTTATTAATATAAAAATTTATGATACAATGGCAGGACAAGAATATATTGATAGGGACTTTACAAGTCCATCGAGGAGGAATTATGAAAACAATAGGAGTATTAACCAGCGGTGGAGATGCACCCGGAATGAATGCCGCTATAAGAGCAGTTGTAAGATATGGAATTTATAATAATATAAATGTTTTAGGTATAAATAAGGGATATAGAGGACTAATAGATAATGATATTGAAAAAATGGATTTGTCTTCAGTTGCAGACATTATTCATAGAGGTGGTACTACCTTAGGCACGGCACGATGCGAGAAATTTATGACAAAAGAAGGTTTTCAAGAGGCTTTAGAGACCATCAGGTACAGAGATATAGATGGTATAGTGGTTATAGGTGGTGACGGATCTTTTAGAGGAGCTAAAGAACTAAGTGAAGCAGGAGTTAAAACCATTGGAATTCCAGGAACAATAGATAATGACTTAGCTTATACCGACTATACAATTGGTTTTAGTACTGCCTTAGAGACTATTCTAGATGCAATTAGCAAAATTAGAGATACTTCTTCTTCCCACGAAAGAACTATAATTATGGAAGTAATGGGAAGAAATTGCGGTGATTTAGCACTATATTCAGGATTGGCTGGTGGAGCTGAAATGGTTTTGATTCCTGAAGTTGAAATTAATATTGAAGAAGTTGCTGAAAAAATAACTCAAGGAATGGCTAGAGGAAAAAAACACAGTATTATTATGTTGGCTGAAGGAGCTGGTGATGCTTACGGTATTAGAGATCAAATAAATGAATACATAGGTGTACCTATTAGATGTACAGTATTAGGATATATTCAAAGAGGTGGAACTCCTGTATCCTATGATAGATTATTAGGTAGTAGAATGGGTGCTAATGCAGTAGAATGTCTTTTAAACGGTAATAACAATGTATTATTAGGAACAAAAAACGGTAAAATATTTGATATGGACATAGAGGAAGCTTTAAATATGAAAAAGAAGTTTGATGATAAAGCATTTGAGTTAACAAAAATTCTTTCAATTTAGGAGGTAAGTATGAGAAAAACAAAGATTGTATGTACGTTGGGACCTGCAACAGATAACAGAGAAATTCTAAGAAAACTTATAAAATCTGGATTAAATGTAGCAAGATTTAACTTTTCACATGGAACTCATGAAGAGCAGAAAAAAAGAATGGATATGACTAAAGAAGTTTCCAAGGAAATGGGAGTTCATATTGGCATTATGTTAGATACAAAAGGTCCGGAAATAAGAACCGGAGATTTTGAAAACGGTATAGTACAACTTCAACAAGATGATGAATACATTCTGACTTCAAGAGAAATAATAGGAAATCATCAAGAAGGGCATATACAGTATAATAATCTAGGTAAGGATCTAGAAGTTGGAAATAATATACTAATAGACGATGGTTTGATTAGTATGGAAGTAATAGAAATAATAAATGATGATGATGTAAGGTGTAGGGTACTAAACTCAGGTGAAATAAAAAATAAAAAAGGTGTAAATATACCAAATGTAAAATTAAACCTTCCATCCTTAACAGAAAAAGATAAAAAAGATCTTCTCTTCGGAATAAAAAATGACGTAGATTTTGTTGCGGCATCATTCATTAGAAAAAAAGAAGATGTTTTAGAAATCAGGGAATTTTTAGAAGACAACGGATGTAAAGAAATAGGAATAATTTCTAAAATTGAAAATAGAGAAGGTGTAGATAATATTGATGATATACTTAGAGTATCCAATGGTATAATGGTAGCCAGAGGAGATTTGGGAGTTGAAATTGATGCTGAAGAAGTACCTTTAGTACAAAAAGATATTATTAATAAATGCAACAAAGTAGGAGAACCGGTAATAACAGCTACTCAAATGCTGGACTCTATGATGAGAAACCCAAGACCTACAAGAGCTGAGGTAAGTGATGTAGCTACTGCTATCTTTGAAGGGTCAGATGCAATAATGCTTTCAGGAGAAACAGCTGCTGGTAAATATCCAGTAGAAGCTGTAGAAACTATGGTTAATATTGCTTGTAAAATAGAAGACTCTTTGGATTATGAAGAAATTTTTAGAGCAAAATCAGATATTTCCGACAATACTATTACCAACGCTATAAGTGTTGCAACCTGTAGAACAACTTTATCATTGGATGCATCTGCTATAATTACGGCAACATCATCAGGTTATACTGCAAGAGAAGTAGCTAAATTCAGACCAAAAGTACCAATTATTGCTGCAACACACTCAGATAAGGTAATGAGAAAAATGTCATTAGTTTGGGGAGCTTATCCAATTAAAATTGGTAAAGTTGATGCAACAGATGAGTTAATAGACTTATCTATTAGCGAAGCTTTAGAAAAAGGTTATATAAAAAATGGAGATCTAGTTGTAGTGACAGCAGGGGTTCCAGTAGGAATAGCAGGAAGTACTAACCTTATAAAGGTTCATGTAGTTAGTGAACTTTTATTTAAAGGTGTTGGAGTCGGTAAGAAGACTATTTACGGTAAGGCTGTGCTAGGAAAAACTGCAGATGAAATTGATAGTAAATTTACTGAAGGAGATATAATAGTAACAACAATGACAGAAAAAGATATGATACCTTATATGGAAAAGGCAAGTGCAGTTATTACTACTGAAGGTGGTCTAACGTCTCATGCATTTATAGCTGGAATGAATCTTGGACTAGAGGTAGTTGTAGGGTTCGAAAATGCCTTTGAGGAGTTAAAAGACGGAGAATTCCTAACTATAAACGGAAGAAGAGGAGTAATCTATAGAGGAGAAGCAAGAGTTTTATAGTTACAACATAAAAATAGGTGATTTAATATATTAACCATTGAAAAACATGCAAATAAGTAGTATCATTTAATAAATAAAACTATGAGGTGATAAAATGGCAATTATGGTAGCAGAACACGGAAAATGGCCTGCAAAAAGTGACCCAATATTTATGATAGCTGGAAAGGCTGCAGAAGCAAAGGAAAAATACGGTGCTGATAAGGTTATTAATTCAACCTTAGGAGCTTTAATGGATGATGATGGAAGCTTAGTAGCTTTCGATTCTGTCTATACAACTTTAAAGAATTTAAACAATGCTGAAATAGCTGCATACGCACCAATTCAAGGAACTAAAGAATTTTTAGAAGCAGCAGAATTAAACTGTTTTGGGCAGTACAGACCAGATGCTCATATTAGAGCGGTTTCAACACCTGGAGGTACTGGAGGAGTAAAACAGGCTGTTTGGAACTATACAAATACTGGTGATAGTATACTCACAACAAACTGGTACTGGTCACCATACAATACTATTACAGAAGAGATTGATAGAGGAGTAGAAACTTTTGATATTTTTAATGAAGATGGTAACTACAATTTAAAAGGTCTAAAAGAACAATCTAAAAAATTATTAGATAAACAAAAGAGATTGTTGTTGATTTTAAACACACCAGCACACAATCCTACCGGTTACAGTGTATCTGATGAAGAATGGGATGAAATTTTAGATTTTATGAAAAAAGAAGCTGAGGATAAAGAAAATAAGATAACTATATTAGTAGATGCAGCATATATTGAGTTTGCCGGCGAAAAAGATGAAAGAAAGAAGTTTTTTAAAAAATTCACAAATTTACCGGATAATCTTTTTATAATAGTTGCGTTTAGCACATCAAAAAGTCATACAATGTACGGATTAAGAAGTGGAGCAGTAATTGGAATCTCGAGCAATGAAGAAGTTGTTGAAGAATTCTATTATGCCTGTCTACACACTGCAAGAGCTAATTGGTCAAACGGTACAAGAGGAGCAATGGCAACAGTAGCAAAAATAACTAATGATAAAAATCTTAATAAACAGTATCAAGAAGAAAAAAACAAATATAAAAAGTTATTAAGAAAAAGAGCAGAAGCTTTTGTAGAAGAAGCAGAAAAAGTAAATCTTGAAATACTTCCTTATAGAGATGGATTTTTTGTAAGTATCCCATGTGACAATCCCCAGGAAGCAAGTGAAAAATTAATGAAAGAAAATATTTTCGTAGTACCTTTACAAAAAGGATTAAGATTTGCAGTATGTGCTGTTTCAGAAGAAAAATGTAAAACAGCTCCTGAAAAAATAAAAAAAGTTTTAAATAAGTAAGAGATATGGAGGTTACTTGTTCAAATAGTGGGTACTAATTGAATAGGTAGCCTTTTTTAATTAATTTAGAAATGTTCACGCAATCAATACAAAATTTATATTATGTAGTTGATAAGTGAACAAATCGATGGTAAAATATAATAAAAAAGATTTAGGAGGAAATTTATGACTGAGATGATGGATGCTTTAGTTAAGAAATATCCAAAAGAAGGCTTGTGGATGGAAAAAGTGTCGGTACCTGAACTTAAATATGGAGAAGTAATGGTAAAAATTCATAAAACTTCTATATGCGGAACAGATGTACATATTTACGATTGGAATCAATGGGCTCAAGAGACTATACCAACCCCTATGACTATTGGTCACGAGTTTGTAGGAGAAATAGTAGAATTAGGAAAAGGTGTGATTGATCTTCAAGTAGGACAGATTGTATCTGGAGAAGGACATATTGTATGTGGTAAGTGTAGAAATTGTTTAGCTGGTAGAAGACATCTATGTAAAGATACTATGGGAGTTGGAGTTAATAGAACTGGAATATTCTCAAATTATGTAGCCTTACCAGCATCAAATATTTGGGTTCCTCATGGAAATATTCCTGAAAATATTATGAGTATATTTGATCCTTTAGGAAATGCTGTTCACACTGCCCTATCTTTTGATTTGCTTGGTGAAGATGTACTTATAACAGGAGCAGGACCTATTGGTGCTATGGCAGCAGCTGTAGCCAAGCATGCAGGAGCAAGAAATGTTGTAATCACAGATTTAAACGAATATAGACTAGACTTAGCTAAAAAATTAGGAGCAGATAGAGTAGTAAACATAACGGAGGAAAAAATTTCTGATATAATAATAGAATTGGGAATGACTGAAGGTTTTGATGTTGGAATGGAAATGTCGGGAAATGATAAAGCTTTAAATTCTATGATTGACTCTATGGTCCATGGAGGTAAAATAGCTATTTTAGGGATCCAAGATAAAGAAACAAGTGTTGATTGGAATAAAATAGTATTTAACGGTCTTCATCTAAAAGGAATTTACGGAAGAGAAATGTATGAAACTTGGTATAAAATGAATGCAATGCTTCAATCCGGACTGGATGTTTCTAAAGTTATAACTCATGAATTTCACTACACAGATTTTCAAAAAGGATTTGATGTAATGAAAAGCGGAAACAGCGGAAAAGTCGTACTAAACTGGATTTAGTTAATCTGTATTAAGGAGGTTTTTAATGTATAAATCAAGTAAAGAGATTTATAAAAATGAACTTGAAGAAATCAAAAATAGTGGTCTTTGGAAAGAGGAAAGAATTATAACTACTCCTCAGGGAAGTAGAATAGATACTACTATGGTAGATGGAGTTTTAAATATGTGTGCAAATAATTATTTAGGACTATCAAATAACGAAAAGGTTAGAGAATCTGCAAAAAAAAGCTACGACAACTGGGGCTATGGTCTATCATCGGTAAGATTTATATGTGGCACTCAAAATATTCATAAACAACTGGAAGATAAACTTTCAGAATTTTTAAAAACAGAAGATACAATTTTGTATTCATCATGTTTCGATGCTAACGGCGGTTTGTTTGAAACTATAACAACAGAAAAAGATGCTATAATAAGCGACGAGCTTAATCATGCAAGTATAATTGATGGTGTGAGATTAAGTAAGGCAATGAGATATAGATACAAAAACAATAATATGGAAAGCCTGGAAGACCAGCTTAAAAAAGCAGATGAAGATGGAGCAAGAATAAAACTTATTGCAACTGATGGAGTTTTCTCTATGGATGGAATTATTGCAGATTTAGAAGGAATTTGTGATTTAGCAGACAAATACAATGCATTAGTAATGGTAGATGATTCTCATGCTGTTGGATTTGTAGGTAAAAAAGGGAGAGGTACTCACGAATACAGAAATGTAAT
The DNA here is from genome assembly GCA_011390775.1 of Clostridia bacterium. GTDB lineage: Bacteria > Bacillota > Clostridia > Tissierellales > Dethiosulfatibacteraceae > UBA8670. The sequence continues at coordinate 12,878 of JAABRS010000029.1, forward strand.
TGATAGAGTAGATATAATTACAGGGACTCTTGGCAAGGCTTTAGGTGGCGCCAGCGGTGGATATACAAGCGGAAGAAAAGAGATAATAGATCTATTAAGACAAAGGTCAAGACCTTACCTATTTTCAAACACACTATCCCCAGCTATAACAGCTGCTTCATTGACAGTACTGGATATGCTTATGAATGATACAAAGTATAGAGATAAATTAGAAGAAAACACAAGATATTTCAGAGAAAATATTAAGGAGATAGGTTTTGAAATTATAGAGGGAGAACATCCTATAGTTCCTATAATGCTGGGAGACGCGGTTCTTTCTCAGAAAATGGCTGATAGATTATTAGAAAAAGGGATTTATGTAATAGGGTTTTATTTTCCTGTAGTACCGAAAGGACAGGCAAGAATAAGAACACAAATATCAGCGGCACACTCTAGAGAAGATTTAGATTTTGCACTCAAAGCTTTTAAAGAAGTTAAAGAAGAACTACTTTAATAGATTAAAAAAGGAAGGCTTATTAATTATTTCTTAATAATTAATAAGCTTTTTGTTATAAAAGTTAAATTATGTGGTATAATTATAATGGAGTGGGAATCAAAATATATAAAGGGAGGTCCATATGAAAAACAGAAAAATTTTAATTTTCGTATTAACATTTGTTTTAGTAATTTCTACTATGGTGATGCCTGCATTTGCTGAGAGTTATACAGTAAAGAGTGGAGACGTACTATGGAGAATTGCTGAAACTTATGGAGTAACTATTGACCAATTAGTAGAACTTAACAACATTGCAAACAGAGACCTGATTTATCCAGGGGATGTGCTACAAATTCCTGGTACAGTTGAAGAAACTGATGAAGAAGTAGTTGAAGAGCCTGCTGTAGATGAAGAGGTTAAGATTACTATTGTACATACCAACGATACTCATGCTAGAGTAGTAGAAGATGGTTATGCTGGAAATATAGGACTTGCTAAAGTAGCGACAATTATAGAGAATGAAAAAGCAGAAAATCCTAATACTTTAGTTCTGGATGCTGGAGATGCTCTTCACGGACAGACTATTGCAACCCTTAATGAAGGTGAAAGTATAATTAACGTATTTAATGCAATGGGATATGATGCTATGACAGCTGGAAATCACGATTTTAACTATGGTAAGGAAAGATTACTTGAATTAGCAGATATGGCAGATTTCCCTATATTAGCAGCAAATGTATATGCAGCTAATTATGAAAACTTTTTACCTGAATATGTAATTAAAGAAGTAGGAGGAGTAAAAGTAGGTATATTTGGATTAGCAACTCCTGAAACCAAGTTTAAATCTCATCCTAAAAACACAGAGGGATTGGAATTCTTTGATTCAGTAATTATAGCTAAATTAATGGTTGCAGAACTTGAGAGCAAGACAGATGTAATAGTTGCACTTTCTCATTTAGGAATGGATCCAAGTAGTATTGAAAGAAGTGACATTGTAGCGGAAAACGTAGATGGAATAGATTTAATTGTAGACGGACACAGTCATACAGTACTTGAAGAAGGTATGATGATAAGAGATACCATGATAGTACAAGCTGGAGAGTACGACAAATACGTAGGTATAGTAGAAATGGTTGTTAAAGGAAAAGAAGTTAAATCAATAACACCTAGACTTGTTTCCGCAGAAGTAGGAGTGGCTTTAGAAGCCCATCCAGATGTAATGGAAGTTATTTCTGAAGTAGAAGAAGCTAATGCTTTGATAACTGAAGTAGTTGTAGGTTCAACAGAAATAGAATTAAATGGTGCAAGAGAATTTGTTAGAACTGGTGAAACTAATTTAGGAAATCTAATTACAGATGCTATGGTAGACTTTACCGGAGCTGATGTAGCTCTTACAAACGGCGGAGGAATTAGAGATTCTATTGCAGTAGGAGATATTACAGTTGGTGATGTAATTACAGTATTGCCATTTGGAAACTACGTAGTGACTATAGACGTAACAGGAGCTGAATTAAAAGAAGCTCTTGAGCATGGTTACAGTGCATATCCTGAAAGTTTAGGAGCATTTCCACATATTTCTGGAATGGAAGTAGTAATCGATCCTAGTCAGGAAGTTGGAAGTAGAGTAGTAGAAGTGATGGTAAACGGTGAAGAATTAGATATGGAAGCTACTTATTCACTAGCAACAAACGACTTTTTAGCAGCAGGTGGAGACGACTATACAATGTTTGGAGATAATGAACTAACAGCTCTTTATCCAGGACTTGACGAGATACTAATAGAATATATTAAAGAATACGGAACTGAAGGTTCTCCTGTAGAAGGAAGAATTCAAACAGTTGATGAAGTTTCATATTTATACTTAAACACAGTAGCTTAATAAAATATTAAAATTAAAGATGAGCTGTAAATACTCCAGCTCATCTTTTTATTTGTTTTTATGCAGCTTTTTCATTATAGAGATTAGATAAATTAGTAGCATTAATTGATTTAACAACTAATTTATACAGTAAAATTGTGATAGGTGTATTGATAACTGCAGTAGGTAATACTACAGTAGCTAATAGAACATTAAAACCTACTGGTAGTCCTACTAAAGTTAATGCAGTTAGTAAAAATACAGAACCACTGAAGATAGTACCTATAAATCCTATAATACCTAACACAGGCACTTTATTGCTGTATTTACCAAATAATTTTATCATTCCCAGTATAAAAAAAGCAGTTAGTAATTTATCTACCAAATTAGCTACCTGACCGCCGGGAAATGCAGTAGTCATAGCTGTAATAAT
>JAABRS010000003.1 GCA_011390775.1 Clostridia bacterium
AGTTTTTTATGTTGTATCCTATATATTGAGAGATATTTTCATCGAGAAATTTTATGGCTTCTTCTGATGATTCTCCAAATACATTTCTATCTTTAAAGTAAGTATAGAGAATATCATCAACTGTATTTATAGGTTTTACATAGTCTTTATACAAAATGGTATTGCTGGGACTTAAGGCTTCTCCTATATAGTACTTATTGTAGAAAAAGTCTTTGTCTCCGTTTATTATTTTTACAAATTGTATTCCATCCATAGATGAAGCAGTATTTACTAAAGAGTAAAGAACTAAACACTCTTCTTCCTCATTTAGATAAATTTTTTCTTTCCATTCAATAGTAAGAAAAACTGTTTCGTCAACTACGTCGGTTTTAATAATATTAAGTATATTCATATCGATAAAACTATTAGATTCTAAACTTCTAGTTATTGCAGTTTCTAATGCTCTATCTATATAGGTTTCTTTTGTGATATCCCTTATAGTAGTTAGTTCGTTTATAACGCATGATAAATTTCTATTGGGTAGATAGATTTGAACTATATCCTGTTGATTTTTTTCTTCATTATAAGGCAAAATTTTTGCTACATTACTTTCATCTTCAGTTGCTACACATGAAGATGATAATAATATTATTATTAATAAAACTATTGTATATTTTTTCATAAAATCACACTCTATTCTTCTAAAGGTATTTTAATATAAAAGGTAGTACCTTTTCCAACTCTGCTTTTAACGTTTATGGTACCGTGATGCATATTAATGATTTGTTTAGAAATTGATAGACCAAGTCCTGTTCCACCAGTTTTTCTAGACCGTGCTTTATCAACTCTATAAAACCTATCAAAAATATACGGAATACTTTCTTTTGGGATTCCATAACCAGTATCACTTACCTTAATTGTAGCATAACTTTTATCAGAGTAAAGAGATACTTTTACAACTGTATTTTCTTCACTATATTTAATTGCATTATGTACAATATTTATTATAGCTTGTTTTATTTTATCTTTATCCATTTTAATCTGGATTCTATCTATTTCTTCAAGAACTAATTTAATATTTTTTTCTTTAGCTAGAGGATTTAACTGTTCAATTATTTTTTCCAAGATATAATTTAAATATGCAATTTGGTAGTTAAGTTTTAATTTATTTTTATCTAAATCTACTAGTGATAATAATTCTGTAACTATATTATTTAGTCTATCTATTTCGTCGTTTATATCTTCTAAGAATTCTCTGTATACTTTCTTCTCTATATCTTCTTGGAGTAAAAGATTTTCAGTAAGAAGTTTAATAGATGCTAAGGGAGTTTTAAGTTCGTGAGACACATTAGCAACAAAAGATTCTCTTTGTTCATCCACTTCATTTAATCTTACTGTCATGCTGTTGAATGCTTCTCCTAAAAGGTTGAATTCATCTCTTGTTTTAATGTCTACTTTCTGTCCCAAATCACCTTTTTTTATGTTTTCTATTGCAGGATAAAATTTATTTATAGGTTTTAAGAAAAAATATGTTAGTAAATATAGTCCTACTATAATGAGAAAAGAAATAACAATTATAAGCACTTTTATTTTATATATTAAGGAATTAACTTTTTCATATAAATTATTTATAGATTCAGATATAAATACAGAACCATTTATCTCATCTTCGAAGATTACTGGATATCCTATATACATAACATGACCAATATCTCTAAAGTAATAATTGTTGGTAGATATTTCGCCTTTTAAAGATTCCTCGACTTCAATAAGTTCAAGGGTTAAAAAATTAAATTCGTCGTTTGAATCAGCAACTACTCTTTTTTCTTCATCTATAATTATTATCCTTGAATTAAGAGTATCTCCGTATTTATTAACAACACTTTTTAAGTAGGTTTTATAAATAGATGAATCGTAAACACTTAAATAATAGCTGATATCATCAGCTATCTGTTGAGAATCTTCAGTTAATTCTTCCTGTTTTTCATTTATATGCCAATCAAGTAAATAATCAGTAATAATGCTTATAAGAATAAAAAAAAGAATTACAATAAGTATTAAATAGGTGGAAAGTAATTTCCACCTAAAACTTACATACTTTTTTTTAATTTCTATTCCTAAAATAGTATCCAACTCCCCACTTAGTAAGGATGTATTCGTAGTTGCTAGAGTCTTTTTCAATTTTTTCTCTTAATCTTCTAATATGAACATCTACAGTTCTTAAATCACCAAAATATTCGTAACCCCAAATTATTTCTAATAATTCTTCTCTAGTAAATACTTTCCCTGGATTCGTAGCAAGTAAAATTAAAAGATCAAATTCTTTAGCTGTAAGATTTATTTCTTTGCCGTTTACAGTGACCTTTCTTCCCAGTGTATTAATGATAAAATCATCTACATATATAATCTGGTCTCCAAGTTTAGTTTCCTTATTTGAGGATCTTCTCAAAATAGCTTTTATTCTTGCTTTTAATTCCAGTATATTGAAGGGTTTGGTCATATAATCATCTGCACCGTATTCCAATCCTAATATTTTATTCATGTCTTCACCTTTTGCTGTAAGCATTATTATAGGTACGTCAGATTTTTCTCTGATTTTTTGACACACTTCTAAGCCGTCTATTTCCGGTAGCATTAAATCTAAAATTATTAAATCAAAATTTCCTTTTTCTTGTAGTTCTAATGCTTTTTTACCATCGTAAGCAGCTTCTGTAGTATATCCATCTTGTTCTAATCCGTATTTTAGTCCTTTTACTAATAACGGTTCGTCGTCTACTATAAGTATCTTCTGACTCATTATCTCACCTCTTTAATAGTATATCACTATTATATATTATTGTTAACAAGTTTATGACTAAATCTTAAAAAAGTATTCTATAGTCTTCTATTCTTTTTGTCAAATTTTTCGAATCAAAATATTCTAAGATTATTATACTATGTTTTCTGTTGCTGTTGATCAAATCTCTAAATTCAACAACTGTTATTTTCTCATTATGACTGATGTAATCTATTAGCTTTGATTTTATTTGTTCCAAGTTGTTTTTTAAAATAACTTCATCTTTTGTTATTTCAACTAATTCTTCATTAGCTATCATATAATCAATTATATTTGAGATCTCTTTAGATTCTCTGTAAGACTTGATGTTTAGTATATCTTTACCCTCTTTTTTCAATTTTATAAGTATATTTTCTTTTTGCTCTGTTTGTTTAGTATTCATTTTCGGATAATAGTTGAAAGTTGTAACCATATTGTTTTCAATTTTTATAATTTTATTTTTTACTAATTCATCTATAAAACTATTATATATATTCTTATCAATTCCATCAAATATATTGTTTCTTAATTCTTCTTTTGGTATCCCCAGAGTTATATTATTATTTGTTTCATTGTTGTTTAGGAAGGTAACAATTTTATTTTTTATCTCATTTTGAGATTTTTTGTGAATTATATATATTTTATTTCCAAAAAAATAATTGTGAACAATATTTTCTTCTTCCATTTCCTTTAATAAATCTTTTAAATAATTTAGATTATATATTGTATTTTTTATTATTTCTTCTATTTTTACAAAATTATTTTCTTTCTTTAGTATATATTCAACATAGGCTTTTATATTTTTATTATCTTCCAGATAATCTATTTCTTTAATATCATCTTTAAGTTTTCCTTTTGGATTTGGATTTAAAACAATACCTCCTCCTACCGTTTCAAGGGGCGAATAAAATCTTAAAATAAATCTATCTCCTCTTTTTACGGTAATATTTTCTTCTATAATCAATCTTGCAAATGCAGTACTTCCACCTTTTAGTTCTTTATCTTTTAAAAAATGAATTCTTGCAAGCATTTCTTTAGTACCTACATGTAAGTGTAATCTTGAATTATCTTTTATGACTCTTTCAGTATCATCTAAAATTTTAATTTTACAATCAATTTGTTTAGTTAGTCTTAAAGTTTCAGCCAAGCTTAAATCATTTCCTCTACTGATTTGACTTTTATCAATATCCCTTAAGTTTATTGCTGTTCTCTGTCCTCCCAATACCTCATCTACATCTTTTCCAAATACTTGTAAATTTCTAATTGTAGAGGATAGTTCTTTAGGGTATATGAGAACACTTTCACTTTTTTTAAGTATTCCGTTTGAAAGAGTTCCTGTAACAACAGTACCTATACCTTTTAAACTAAATACTCTATCTATTGCCATCCTAGGATTTTCAATGCTTAAGTCTCTATCATCATTGGAGGCAATTTCTTTTATATGATTTTTGATTTCTTCCATACCTTCTTTAGTTTTTGATGATGCTTTAATTATTTTGCAATTTTCTAAAAAAGTGTTTTTAACTAATTCTTTAATTTCCTCTTCTACAACTTCTATTAATTCACTGTCTACTAAATCTGTTTTTGTTATTACTATAAATCCTTTTTTAAGTCCCATTAGTTCTAAAATATTGAAATGTTCAATGCTTTGGGGCATAATACCTTCATCAGCTGATATAACAAGCATGACAGCGTCAATGCCAGTAACTCCTGCTACCATATTTTTTATAAATTTTTCATGTCCGGGAACATCAACAAATCCTACAGTCATATCTTCGAAATCTAAATGAGCAAATCCTAAATTAATTGTTATACCTCTTTTTTTCTCATCTTTGAGACTATCTGTGTCTATTCCTGTAAGAGATTTAATTAATGTAGTTTTACCATGATCTATGTGTCCTGCCGTTCCTATAGTAAGATTAATCATTTTTTTCACCTATGATTTTATTTAGAGCATTAAAAATTTCATCCTCATCTTTCTCTAATATAGTCTTACAATCAATTATTATATTTCCTTCTAAGATTCTTACTATAATAGGAATATCATTACTACGAAGTCTTTCTTCTGTTTCTTTTTCAGAACTTCCTTCAATTTTTAACTTTATTCCCCAGCTATCTAATCTGTCTAGGGGATATGCTCCTCCTCCTATCATAGAATTGGTTTTCATTAATTCACAGTGAATATTAGTTGAATTTAGAGAATTTATTTTTTCTAGTAATCTTTGTGCTCTTAGTTTAACATCTTCTACATCTTCTGTAATCATTCTTATAGTTGGTACTTTTAATGAAAGTGTGTCTGGATTCAAATAAGCTTTTAGTGTTAATTCTAATGACATAATAGTAAATTTATCCACTCTTAAAGCTCTTAAAAGCTGGTTTTTCTTGATTTTTTTAATATATTTACTCTTACCTACTATTACACCACATTGAGGTCCTCCAAGTAATTTGTCGCCGCTAAAGGTAACAACATCCACTCCTCTATCTAAGGTTTCTCTAACCGTAGGTTCTTTGTTTAGGCCGAAATTATGTAAATCTATAATCATCCCACTACCAAGATCTTCAATAAGTGGTATGTTTTTTTCATATGAAATTTTCTTTAAATCCTTTGTATCTACATCATCGGTAAATCCTACTATTTTATAATTGCTTGTATGAATTTTTATAATAGCACCGGTATTTTCAGTTACAGCACTAATATAATCTTTCAGATGAGTTTTGTTTGTAGTTCCTACTTCTTTTAATGTACAACCACTCTCTTTTATAACATCAGGTATTCTAAATGAACCACCAATTTCTACAAGTTCACCTCTGGAAACTATAACTTCTTTTCCAAAAGCTAGTGTTTTTAGGGTAAGCAAGACAGCTGCTGCATTATTGTTTACAACCAAAGCATCTTCAGCACCGGTTACTTCTTTTATAATATCTATAATATGATCATACCTTTGTCCCCTTTCACCTGTATCCAAATTATATTCTAAGTTGGAATAAGAACATAAATTCCCTGAAATTTCTTGTGCAATCTCTTCAGAGAAAATACTTCTACCTAGATTTGTATGTACTATAACACCTGTACCGTTTACTACTTTCTTAAATTTGCTCTTGTTTTCTTTGTCAATTTTGTAAATCAATGTATTTAATATTTCTTCTTCATCAATTCTTGAAATTATATTGTTTGCAATGTTATTTCTAATATTATCAAGATGCTTTCTAATAATTGTTAACACAAAATCTCTCCCGTATTTGTTAATACAGGATTTTATTTCCTTGTTTTCTAATAACTTATCTATTTTAGGAATATTTTTATATAAATCACTCATATTTACCTCACACTAATTTTATAAATCTGTCTTCTTTTTCTATAACTTTTCCAATTATTTTATAATCCGTTGAAAATTCATTAATCTTATTAATATTGTCTTCTGGTATGGTTATTAATAATCCTCCTGATGTTTGAGGATCAAAAAAAATATCTGATTCTAATTCTTGTAAAAATTTATTAGCATAAATTTTATTTGCAAAGTATTTTCTATTTTTAAATGCTCCTCCTGGAACAAGTCCCAAGGCAACATATTCTCTTGTTTTATTAATTATCGGTACGTCTTTTATATTTATTTCGATACTCACTTCACTATTTTCAGCCATTTCAATGCAGTGACCTAATAATCCAAACCCAGTAATATCAGTACATGCATTGGCTTTTAGCTCTAAGGCCATTTCTTTTGCATCTCTATTTAGTGTTTTCATAACTTTTACAGCCTCTTGTTCGCTTTCTTTATCAGCTTTTCCGTTTTTTATTGCTGTGTTTATAATTCCTGTGCCTAAAGGTTTTGTCAGAACTAAAATGTCTCCCACCTTAGCATTGCTGTTTGTAAGCAAATTTTCAGGGCTTACTAATCCACAAACACTTAACCCATATTTTGGTTCATCATCTTCAACAGAATGCCCTCCTGCCAGAAGAGCATTTGATTCAATAACTTTGTCTGCTCCACCTTTAAGTATATCTTCTAGATAAGTTAAATCTAAATTTTTTGGAAAGCATACAATATTTAAGGCTAAAATTGGCTCACCACCCATAGCATATACATCACTTAATGCATTAGCTGCTGCTATTTGTCCAAAATCGTAAGCATTGTCAACTATTGGTGTGAAGAAATCCATTGTCTGGATAATATACTGATTATCATTTAGTTTATATACTGCTGCATCATCAGCTTTGTCTAATCCTACTATTAGTTTTTCATCTTTTATTTTTGGTATTTTACCCAATACTTGGGCAAGGGTCTCAGGACCTATTTTAGCTGCTCATCCAGCACTTTTTGAAAGCTGGGTAAGCCTTATAACTTCTTTACTCATAATTCCTCCTATTCAACTTTAATATCTTCTTTTATTGAATTAAACTTTGAATCTCCAATTCCATTTACTTTCATAATATCTTCTATTTTTTTGAATTTATTTGTTTCTCTATATATAAGTATATTACTAGAGATTGCTTCGCCGATACCGTTTAAATTCATCAACTGCTCTTTAGATGCTGTGTTGATGTTTATTTTAATGGATTCTTTTTCTATATTAATCTCATTAATACTTTTAATGTAAATCTTATCCTCATCAAATAGTTTAATTGATCTGTTTAAATCTTTTGTATAAGCATCCTTTCTTAGTCCACCGGCTAGATTTAATAACTCGAATAATCTTGCATCATTTTCTATCTGATAAACCCCTGGATTATTTACAGCTCCATCTATGTCTACCCAAATAGATTCATTTTCTTTAACTATTTCATCAATTTTAGGATCATCATTAATTTGGGCTTTTAATACTTTAAAATCACTATTAAAGTATCTGTAACCAAAAAATAAAGCTACAGCAACTAGTAAAACAATTAGAAATTTAAGTTCTTTTTTTTCTAAAATATTCATGAATACCTCTTTTTATATTTACAAATGTAAAGTTTTGTTGTTATAATTGTTTTGCACTTAAATTTGGAGGCTAACAATGAAAAAATGCTTATTATTTATTATACTATTTATGACTATAATTTCAAATAGAAATATTTATGCTGATTTATCCCTAGAATGCAGAAGCGACATTTTAATAGATGTTGAAAGTGGTCGTGTTTTATATGGACATAATGAAAATATAAAGATATATCCTGCAAGTTTAACAAAGTTACTTACTGCTTTAACTGCAATTGAGTTAGGGGAGTTAGATGATGTTTTAATTGTTGATGATGAAACCCCTTATGAAGTTGATGGTAGTCATATAGCCTTAGAGCCTGGGGAAGAAATAACTTTAAATGACATGCTTCACGGTTTATTAATTGCTTCAGGTAATGATGTAGCCGATGTTATTTCTAAAAATTATTCTTCATATGAAGGAGAATTCATAGAACTGATGAACGAAAAAGCTGAAGAATTAGGTGCTTTGGATTCAAACTTTGTCAATCCCCACGGTTTGCATGATAATAATCACTATACAACTGCATACGATCTTTCTAAAATTGCTAAATCAGCTTACGATAACAAAATAATAAGAGAAATTGTTGGGAAAACTAAATACACAATAGATTCCACAAATATTAAAATGGAAGCTAGACATTTAATCAGCACAAATAAGCTTTTAGTTGGTGTGGGATACGGAAATCAAATAATAATTAATAATTTATGGGTAAATATGAAGTATGAAGGGGCAACTGGTATGAAAACAGGTTATACTCCAGAAGCCGGTAGCTGCCTTATCGGAAGCGCAGAGCGAAATGGTATGTCTTTAATTTCAGTAGTTATTGATGGTAGTACAACCGAAGTTTATACTGACACTCATAAATTATTAAATTACGGATTTGATAATTTTGAAAAAATAAATTTAATTGCTAAAAATGAATTTGTAAAAAATATAGAAATAAATTCTGGAGATAGTAAATATCTAAGTTTAATAGCTTCAGATAAATTGAATGCCGTAATAAAAAAAGATAATTTAAATGATATCAGTAAATCAATTTCAATCGAAGATTATAAATTACCAATCAATGAAGGTCATGTTCTAGGAAACGTTGAATATAAAATTAATGACGAAGTGATTGGATTAGTACCATTATCAGCAGCATTTAAAGTAGATTTAATAGTTATTGAAGAAACGAATCTAACCTTATTTGCTTTAAAAACAATTATATATTTTATACTTGCAATAATACTGTTAATTATAATTTTAAGATTAATTAATAAATACCGATTATATAAAGTTAGAAAACAAAAAAAATATAGAAGGTAATTAAATTACCTTCTATGACCAGTTTTCTATACCAAAATTTTCAACATCTATATCTTTTCCATCCAACCATATTTTTTCTAAATTATATTTATCTCTTTCTTCTTTAACAAATATGTGTACTACTATATGATTGTAGTCTAGCAATATCCATTTTCCGGATCTATATCCTTCTTTATGGTTTATCTTTATCTTTTTTTCAGACATTTTTTCAACAATATTATCAGCAATTGCTTCAGCTTGTTTTGTATTTCCTGCACTACAGATTAAAAAATAATCTGCTATACTTGAAATTTTCGATATATCTATAAGTTTAAAATTATATGCTTTTTTATCTGATGCTGCTTCAAGTAAAGTCTTTAAGTCTTTTTGTGTGTTTTCTTTCAAAATATCACTTCTCCTATTTTCATTTATAAAATTATACGCATTTATAGTATCTTTATGAATATATTCATTTTTTGATTTTAGATAATTAATTGTATTTTTTAATGCTGTTAAAATACTTTTATCTAGATTTTTTTTTGATTCTTCTCTTACCTTTTTAACGCCAGGAAAATCTCTTTTAGGTTCAGTATAGTCTGCTATGTATATTATTTTTTCTAGAAAGCTCATATCTGCTCTTCCTGTAGTATGATACTTTATAGCATTTAAAACATCCTCATCGGTTACATGATATTTATATTTGGCTAGATATGCTCCTAGTTTTGTATGAACTACTTCCGGTGATTTTTTATCTTCTTCAGTTAATTTTATATTTTTTTCTATTGATATCTTCATTACTTCATCTGTATTGCCTATTTTACCACAGTCGTGATAAAGTGCTGCTTCTTTTACTTTTTTTATGTCTGCATTATAAATTTTTCCAAGATCTACTGCTGTTTCTATAACTCTTAGTGAATGATTATATCTATCTATTCCTATGTCGCTAATGAGATCTTTTATTTTATTATTCATCTTATCTATATAAACCATTTTTTAAAATATATTGTTCAACATTTTCAGGTAATAAATATTTTGTAGGCCTGCCTTCTCGAATTCTATTTCTTATATCAGTTGATGAAATTTTTAGTTGTGGTGCTCTTATGCTTAGTATTTCTCCTTTATATTTTTTCATTAATTTATCTAATTTGTCATCTAAGGTATCAGTTACGTATCCCGGTCTATTTACTGATATAAAAGTGCATAGATTTAAAATTTCTTCAGGATCTTTCCAATTAGGAAGATCTAAAACTGCATCAGTACCTGTTATGAAGTATAGTTTAGTGTCTATATATTTATTTTTTAATTCTCTTATGGTATCTACTGTATAAGAAATCCCATCCTTTTCAACTTCTACATTTGATACATCAAAACTAGGATTAGTCATAGTTGCAAATTGGACCATCATATATCTATGATAAGCATCAGCTAAAGCTGCAGATCTTTTGTGTGGTGGGTTTCCTGTAGGGACAAATATAATTTTTTGAAGGTCAAATTTAAATAATACTTCATTAGCTATAACTAGATGTCCGTAATGTATAGGGTCAAAAGTACCACCCATTATTCCTATTCTATTATTCAATACCTTTCTCCTCTCAATTATTCATTAAATATTATACAATAAAGTACTTGTAATAACAAATGTTTATTATATACTATTACTATACTTAACTATTATACTAACAGGAGGCATAAAATGATTAATTTATCCATTCTAGGTTCTACAGGTTCTATAGGAACTCAGACTTTAGAATTAGTTGATTACTATAAAGATAACATTAATGTAGTTGCTATTACCGGTAACAATAATATTGATTTGTTAGAAAAACAAATCATTAAATATAAACCTAAGATTTGCGCTGTAATGAATAAAGAAAAGTACGAAATTCTTAAAAATAGAATATCCAGTAAAACTAAATTAAGATATGGTCTTGAAGGTTTAAAAGAAGCTGCATCTTATCCTGAAGCAGACATAGTTCTTACGGCTGTTTCCGGCATGATAGGATTAGAACCAACTATAGAAGCAATTAAAAGCAAAAAGAAAATCGCTCTTGCTAATAAGGAAACCCTGGTTACTGGTGGTAGTATTATAAAAAAATTAATTGATGAGTACAATGTTGATTTACTTCCTGTAGATAGTGAACATAGTGCTATTTTCCAATGTTTGCAGGGAAATAGACCAAAAGATATTAAAAAAATCATATTAACTGCTTCTGGGGGACCTTTCTTTGGTAAAGATTATGATTTTTTAAAAAATGTTACTGTTGATGAAGCTCTCAAGCACCCAAATTGGAGTATGGGTAAAAAAATAACCGTAGACTCATCAACTCTAATGAATAAAGGTCTGGAAATGATTGAGGCATGCTGGTTATTTGACATATCTTATAAGGATATAGATATAGTTGTTCACCCTGAAAGTATTGTGCATTCTGCTGTTGAATTTAAAGATAGTTCTGTAATTGCTCAAATGGGTTTACCTGATATGAAATTACCTATTCAATATGCTTTATTTTATCCTGATAGGAAAGAAAATAATTTAGAGTCATTAAATTTATTTAAAATTAAACAACTAAATTTTCATAAGCCTGATATGAATACTTTTAAATGTTTAAATTTAGCTTATAAAGCTATTTCTATAGGAGGTACAATGCCAACAGTTCTAAATGCAGCAAATGAAATTGCTGTGGCAAAATTTTTAAATAAAGAAATAAAATTTCTCAATATAGCAGATTATATTGAAAAACTAATGGAACAGCACAGTCCTTTTGAAGTTAATAGTTTAGAAGATATATTATATGTAAAGAAATGGACAGAAAAAAAATTCACCGAACTTATTTAATAGTTCAGTGAATTTTTTATTAAATCTATGCCTCTTTTCTTTGCTTCGATTCCTTTATCTGAAAAACGACCGTATAGATACAACCCTGTGTTAACCATATAATATCTTTTGTTTTTTAAAAAATTTTCGGGAAATATTGATATTTTTTCATATCCATTTTTAAAACTATTAAAGTATAATTCATTATCCAAAATATCAGTATGAAACATGCTGCATATATCTAAAGAAGGGTCTTCTGGTTCAGAATGCTCATAATCTATTATCCCTGTAATTGTGCCTTTATTATCTACTAAAATATTCCTAAGGGAAAAATCTTTATGTGTTAACTTTGGTGTTAAATCTTTAAGATTAGATCTATCTTTATTGAGTATTTCTATCCCTCTTTTAATAACTTCTCCTTCTGAAAACTCAAGTTTACTAATTTTTTCTATTATTTTTTTATCTTTTTTCTTTCTAGTTTTAACTAAACTAGCTTCCTTTACGCCTTCATTCCAACCATAATAATTATACTTTCCTGTCCTGTGAATTAATGCTAGATTTTCACCTATTTCACTTAATATTTTAAGTTGTTGATTTTCTGAAAAACTATTAATCTTGTCAACCAAATTATATCCAGGAATTTTTCTCATAACAATATAATGCAAATTATTTTTCTCTCCATAATTTAAAATATTTGGAACAAAATAATTTTCACTTAGAAGTTTTAGTACATTAATCTCATTGAACCATTTTTCATAGCTGTAGGAAATCTTTATAACGTATTCTTTTTCATCTAAATAAAATGTGTAAATATAGTTCCTATCTAATATGCTGTGGTCAATAAAATCAATTTTCACATTATCTTTATTTGTATTAAAAATTTCCGAAATTATTTCTTTTACTTTTAAGTTTAAATCTCTCATATTAACTCTTTCTATAGTTTTTCTATTATTTTAAAAATAACCTTTTTAACATTCTCTACATTTTTATTGAATACTTTTAATACTTCTTCCATAGTAACTGGTTTTATGTCGTCTCTTCCTTCTAATCCTGAGTCATAGTCCGTTACTAAGGCAATATTTACAAAAGGTATCTTCAATTCAAGAGCTAAGTAGCATTCCGGGTATTGAGTCATATTTATTATATCTCCACCCATTTGTCTGAACCATTTGCTTTCAGCCTTTGTAGAAAATCTAGGTCCGTTAATAACAACAACTGTGCCTTTATTATGTACTTTTATTCCTAGCTCTTTGATGGTACTTATAGTTATTTTTCTTAAGTTTTCATCATAAGGTTCTGCTGCACTTATATGTTCTACACTTGGTCCTTCAAAATATGTATCTTCTCTACCTTTAGTTCTATCAATAAATTGATCAGTAACTACAAAATCTCCCGGTTGGAATGATGTATTTAAGCTCCCACAGGAACATGGAGATATGATTTGTTTAACTTGTAGTTCTTTCATTGCATAAATATTTGCTTTATAAGGAATTTTATGAGGGGGTATTGAGTGTTCTCTACCATGACGGGGTAAAAAAGCAATTTTTTTACCTTTGTATTCTCCTATAGAGATTTTGTCGCTTGGCTTGCCGTAAGGAGTATCAACTTCTACTTCAATTATGTTATCTAAAAAATCGTAAAATCCAGAACCTCCAAAAATTCCAATATCTGCATTCAAATTCATATAAACTCCTCCTATAAATTATTTTTTTATATATGGTAAATATATTGAAAAAATAGATCCTTTTTCATATGTGCTTTTTACTTTAATTTTACCTCTGTGACCAAGAACGATTATTTTTGCTATACTTAATCCCAGCCCATGGCCTCCATGTTCTTTCTCTCTTGATAATTCTTCCTTATAAAATCTATCAAATATTTTTTTAAGATTTCTTTTTTTTATTCCTATACCTGTATCTTCTATATCAACAACAGTATAGTCTTCATCCCGTCTACATCTTATAAATATACTTCCATTATCCGGTGTAAATTTTATTGCGTTTTCAACGAATATTCTTATTGCCTGTTTGATTCTATTTTTATCAGCAAATACTATGGAGTTATCTTCACATATGCATTCTATATTTTTGTTATTACTAATCATCTTAGTTTCTTTAGCAACTTCTTTCACAAGATCTTTTAGTACAAATTCTTCTTTATTTAATTTCAAGGTATTTTTATCGTTTCTGGCTATGAATAATAATTTTTCTACTAAATCTTGCATATTATTTGTTTCATTTTTTATTGCTTGTATAGATTCTTCTAGTACCTCTTGGTCTTTTTTACCCCACCTATCAAGCATGTCTGCATATCCTTTCATAACTGCAATAGGTGTTCTAAGTTCATGTGATGCGTCAGAAACAAAGTGCTGCTGTCTGATATAGTCTTCTTCTATTCTATCCATCATTTTATTAAATGTTTCTGCTAATTCTTTTAGCTCATATTGTGATGCCTTAACATTTAATCTAGTGTTTATATTATTAGATGTTATAGTTTTTGCAACTTCTGTCATATCTTTAATTGGTCTTACAATTTTTTTGCTTGCTAAAGGTCCAATAGCTGCTAAAATTAATGCACCTAGTAACCCCGCTCCTGTAATAAAGATACCTATAATCATAAGTTCCGATACAATTCTTTGTATATTAAAGTTAATCGTTAAATAATACAGTTTGTCATTAAAAGCATAGCTGTTTGTATATTTATAAATTCTGTTATTTCTTATTATTTCTATTTTTGAAAAAATATTATTTTCATAATCTTTATATTCACTTCCGGTTCTTGATATTAGATTAAAATTATTATCATGTAATAAAATACCTTCAATTCTTTCATCTAT
The DNA here is from genome assembly GCA_011390775.1 of Clostridia bacterium. Taxonomy (GTDB): domain Bacteria; phylum Bacillota; class Clostridia; order Tissierellales; family Dethiosulfatibacteraceae; genus UBA8670. Next base: position 14,692 of record JAABRS010000003.1, read on the forward strand.
AACAAAAGCATCTAAAGATTCTTTATTGTGCACTGTTTTTTCTACTATATATGGAGCATATGAATCTCCGGTATTATCTAATTCGTATAATTTATACCCTAAGTAACCAGCCAATGTGAGTATAACTACCAATATTAGTGATAAAAGATATAATCCTAAATATGTTGAAGTAATTTTAAAGGTAATTGATAATTTGATTTTTTTTCTAAGATTATCAATTATTTTTTTAAAAAATATTAGCGGTAGTGTAATTACTTTTAGTATTTTTTTAAATATTCTTTGCAGTATTGATTTTTTCATAATCTCACTCTCATAGGTCAATCTCTAATTATATATCCTACTCCTCTTACGGTTTTTATAATATCTACATCGTATTTTTGATCTATCTTACTCCTTAGATATCTAACATAAACATCAATTAAATTAGTTTCTCCAAAATAATCATAGCCCCAAACATTTTCAAGGATTTTATCTCTTGATAAAACAATGTTTTTATTAATCATTAAATATTCCAAAAGTTCAAACTCTTTTTTTGTAAGCTCAATTTCTTCACTTTTATATTCGACTCTATAGTTATCCTTAAATAATTTTAAATCTTTATACTTAATAATGTTTCCAATATTATCATCATCTTTTGATTTTGAAGATTTTTTTATATTTACTCTTATTCTTGCAAGTAATTCTTCTATGGCAAAAGGTTTCGTCATATAATCATCTGCACCTATATCTAATCCTAAAACTTTATCCGATACATCATCTTTTGCTGTTAGCATTATTACCGGCACTTCAGAATGATTTCTAAGCCTTCTGCATACCTCTATACCGCTTAAATTTGGTATCATGAGGTCTAGTATAATTAAATCCACATCGTCTTTTAAGGCTTTTTCTAAGCCTTCTCTACCATCATAGGCTATTTCAATTTCATATCCTTCATATTTGAGTTCTAACTCTAAAAATCTTGCAATCTTTTTTTCATCTTCAATTATTAAGATTTTTTGTCCATCCATAATATCCCCCTAAAGTGAATAAATTTGTATTTATTATATCATGTATTTATAGTTTATAAAAAAATTTTGAGCATTTCTGCTCAAAATTTTAATTATTCGATAATTATTTCGTCTTCATCATTTTCGTCATCGTCATTTTCTTCTTTTGTATCTTCAAATATTTTTTCTGTAGATTCCTTTACAGTTTTTGTTGCTTTATCAAGACCTTTTTTTATCTTGTCGCTGGTTTTGTTTGTAGAAGTTATTCTCAACTTATATCCAAGTATTAAAGCTATTACCACTCCTGGAATTACCAACCATGGTGCTACTATTAATGATATTACTGCGATTAATAACGGTATGTTCAATAGGGTAGTTTTTTCATTTTTTAATACCATTCTTACACTTAGGAAGCTGTTTACCGTTTTATTTGCCTGTTTGCTAAAATCTTCTTTTTTTCTTGTTTTATTTTCGGAACCTTCTTTTCTTTTTCTTTCCAAAGCTATTATGGATTTTACTATATCCCCTTCGTTATTCTCTAAAGCTTCTTTTGCTTCTTCGTATGTTACATTTACTCTGCTTCTTAATTCATCAATCATTTCTAAAGTTACTTTCATTTCATTACCTCCTTTGATTTATCTAAATTATAAAATATTAAAATTAGTTTATCCTTAGGCAATTATTAGAATAAGATTAAAAAAGAGACAGAATATTGATTCTGCCTCCAATTATTAAGCATTAGGTGAGTCATTTACCTTGTTTTCTATTTTTTCTTTTATTATTTTAATAAAATCTTCAGTATTTTTTTCTCCTAAATCACCTTCTGCTCTATCTCTAACAGCTATAGTTCCATTATTAACTTCATTTTCTCCTACTATCATCATATAAGGTATTTTTTCTACTTGAGCTTCTCTAATCTTATATCCTACTTTTTCGCTTCTAGTATCAAGCTCTACTCTAATTCCCATTTCTTCAAACTGCTTTTTGATTTTTTCACCATATTCATTAAATTTATCTGATATTGGTAAAATTCTAGCCTGTACCGGTGCTAACCAAGTTGGAAATGCTCCTGCATAGTGCTCTATTAATATTCCAATAAATCTTTCCATACTTCCAAATATTGTTCTATGAACCATAACGGGTCTGTGCTTTTCTCCATCTTTTCCTACATATGTAAGATCAAATCTTTGAGGCATTTGGAAATCCAATTGACATGTTCCACACTGCCAAGTTCTACCTATTGCATCTTCTAGGTGGAAATCAATTTTAGGTCCGTAGAAGGCTCCGTCTCCTTCGTTGATTCTGAATTCGATATTCTTTTCTTCCAATGCATCTCTTAAAGAAGCTGTAGCTAAGTCCCATTCTTCCTGAGTTCCCATTGAATCTTCAGGCTTTGTAGATAACTCAACTCTATATTTAAATCCAAAAATATTGTAAAGATAATCTGTAAAGTCAATTACACCTTTAATTTCATCTTTTACCTGTTCTTCTAACATGAATAAATGAGCATCATCTTGAGTAAAGTTTCTAACTCTCATAAGTCCATGTAAGGCTCCAGACATTTCATGTCTGTGAACTAATCCTAATTCTCCCCATCTAAATGGAAAGTCTCTATAAGAATACATGTTGCTCTTGTAAATAAGTAGAGCTCCAGGACAGTTCATTGGTTTTATAGCATAATCTTCTCCGTCAATTTTCGTAAAATACATATTTTCTTGATAGTGATCCCAGTGACCAGATTTATGCCAAAGTTCTTCATTTAATATGATAGGAGTTTTAACTTCTCCGTATCCTCTTTTATAGTGTTCTTTTCTCCATAAGTCTTCAAGAATATTTCTTATAACCATTCCTTTTGGATGGAAGAATGGAAATCCAGGACCTTCTTCATGCATAGTAAATAAATTTAATTCTTTTCCTAATTTTCTATGATCTCTTTTTTTTGCTTCTTCTAATCTATTTAAGTATTCTTTCAACTGTTTATTTTTTTCAAAGGAAGTTCCATAAATTCTTTGAAGCATTTTATTTTTCTCATCTCCTCGCCAATATGCACCGGCAAGGCTTAGCAACTTAAATGCTTTAACTTTTTTTGTGCTAGGTAGATGAGGTCCGGCACATAAATCGACAAAGTCTCCCTGTTTATAAAAAGATATAGTTTCTCCTTCTGGAAGGTTTTCAATTAGTTCAACTTTGTAGTCTTCACCTTTTTCTTCCATTAGTTTTATTGCTTCATCTTTTTTTAGAGTAAACCTCTCTACTTCTAAGTCTTCTTTGACAATTTTATTCATTTCTTTTTCTATTTTTTCAAGGTCTTCTTCAGTAAATTTGTGTTCCGAATCAAAATCGTAGTAATAACCATTTTCTATAGCCGGACCAATTGCCAGCTTTGTTCCCGGAAATAGTCTTTTTACTGCTTGTGCTAAAATATGAGAGCTTGTATGTCTAAATATATCTTCCCCTACTTCACTTTCAAATTTTACCAATTCTACTTCACTGTCTTCTTGTAATTCGTATGTCAAATCCCTTGGCTTTCCGTTTACAACGGCTCCAACTACAACTCTTGCCAGCCCTTCACTTATATCTTTTGCAACATCTATAACCTTTATACCTTTTTCATATTCTCTACTGCTACCATCTGGTAAAGTAATTTTAATCATATTTTCCTCCTTTTTTTCAATTAAAAAAGTCCCTTAATATTAAGGGACGTATATAACGTGGTTCCACCCTAGTTTGTTCTCTAGTAATTTAACGCATTTAACGCAGCATAAGCTGAACTCCAAGCTAGTTTTCAAATAATCTTATGATAGGAAAACTTACAGCTACTGCCTTCCCTCTCTTGATCACAGTTTTTATTCTACTCGGCTCTTCATAGTTTTTATTTGTAAATATTATCAACATTATAATATCATAGATTTATTTTGTCAATATTTATATCATTTATGTCTTTTTTTGAGTTCTTTTTTTATTTCTCCTATATTTACATTTTTTTCTACCATAAGTACCAGGGTGTGGTATACTAAATCACTGATTTCATATATAAGTTCGTTTTTATCTTCATTTTTAGAGGCAATAATAACTTCTCCGCTCTCTTCTGCGATTTTTTTTAGGATTTTATCTAATCCTTCTTTTAATAAATAGTTGGTATAAGATTTTTCTTTTGGATTTATTTTTCTATCTATTATTGTTTCATATATATTTTCTAATATTTCATCATTTTCCTTCTTATCTTCTATTACGTAATTGTGAAAACAAGAGTATTTACCTGTATGACATGCCGGCCCTTCTTGCTCAACTTCTAATAGTATTGTATCTCCATCACAATCATATGAAAAACCTTTTAGCATTTGATAATTTCCAGAGGTTTCTCCTTTTAACCATAATTTTTGTCTACTTCTACTATAGTAACATACTTTTTTTTCATTAAGAGTTTTTTGGATTGATTCTTTATTCATATAGGCCAACATAAGTACTTTTTTTGTATTTACATCCTGAGCTATGGCAGGAACTAATCCCTTTTCATCAAATTTAATATTTTTTATTAATTCATTGTATTCCATTTGTACTCCTTTATATTCTTACTTCTATTCCTTTATTTTTTAAATATTTTTTTAAATCATTAATATTTATTTCTCCATAGTGAAATACTGAAGCAGCCAATATTCCATCTACATCAGCTTTTTCTGCAACTTCATAAAAATGTTCCATTTTACCGGCACCTCCAGAAGCAATAACCGGTACTCTAACTTTTTGGGTAATTTGGCTTAATAAATCTATATCATATCCTTCTTTCATGCCGTCAGCATCTATGCTATTGATTACAAGCTCTCCAGCACCAAGTTCTACTCCTTTTACTGCCCACTCTACAGCATCAAGGCCGGTATTTTTTCTACCACCGTTTATTATGACCTTCCAAGTACCGTCTTTGTCTTTTTTTGCATCTATTGAAAGCACTACGCACTGAGCTCCGTATTTTTCTGAAGCTTCTTTTATAAGAAGAGGATTTTTAACTGCAGAGGAATTTACAGATACTTTGTCTGCTCCTTTTCTTAATATGTCATTAAAGTCTTCTAATGTTGATACTCCTCCCCCTACTGAAAAGGGAATATTAATTTCATCAGCAACTCTTTTAACGAATTCAAGAGAAGTTTTTCTTCCTTCGTTTGATGCAGTAATATCGTAAAATACTAATTCATCTGCATTATTGTCACTGTAAAACTTACCTAATGCTTCCGGTTGATCTACATCTACTATATCTTTAAATTTTTTACCTTTTACTACTCTTCCTTTTCTAACATCAAGGCAGGGTATTATTCTTTTTGCAAGCATTTATATGCCTCCTCTAAATCTATATCTCCATTATACAAAGCTTTACCAATTATAGCTCCATATATATTTAATCTATCAAGTTCTTCTAAATCTCTTATGGATGATACACCGCCTGAAGCTACAATGTTTAAATTAGTTTTCTCTTTTAGCATTTTATAGTATTTAAAATTTGGTCCTTTCAGCATACCATCTTTTAATATATCAGTATATATTAAAGTATCTATTCCTATTTTTTCCATGGTTCTACATATATCTAAAACATGGATATCAGTTACTTCTTTCCAACCTTTAACGGCAGCATAACCATCTACTGCATCTACAGAAACCGCCATATTTTTACCGTATTTTTTTGCTATTTTTTTTAAAAGTTCAGGATTTTCAACAGCCATAGTTCCTATAATAACTCTTTCTACACCTAAATCTAAATACGACTTAATCTTTTTTTCACTTCTTATGCCTCCTCCTATTTGGATTTTGACATTAGTTTTATTTATAATTTCGATTATTGATTTTTCATTTATTAAATTTTCAGTTTCAGCACCATCTAAATCTACAATATGTAAAAAATCTGCTCCTTTATTAATCCATTTTTTAGCCATTTCTAGAGGGTTATCAGAGTATACTGTAGCTTCGTTAAATTTACCTTGCTTTAATCTTACAGCTTTATTATTTTTAATATCTATAGCTGGAAAAATTTTCATCTTATAATCTCCTTATATGCTTTCAATATATTATGTCCTACGTTACCGCTCTTTTCAGGATGAAATTGAATACCGTATATATTATCTTTGTTAATTATTCCAGGCACTTTAACTTCGTACTCTGAATATGCAACAACATCTTCTTCTCTTCCCTTGGCATAGTACGAATGTACGTAGTAAACATAGTCACCTTCTTTAATATATCTAACTATTGGATTTTCTTTTTGAATTTTTAAATCATTCCATCCCATATGTGGAACCTTTAAACTTATATCAAATTTTTTGATATATCCTTCAACCAAACCCAATCCATCATATTCACCATTTTCAAAGCTTTTTTCATAAAGAAGCTGCATTCCTAAACATATACCTAAAATGCTTTTTCCCTTTTTAACTTCTTCAATTATAATGTCTTTTAAATTTTTTTCTTCTAGTAATTTTATAGCATCTCTAAAAGCACCAACCCCGGGTAATATAAGGGAATCACTATTTTTTATATCATGTATATCGCTGGAAATTTTAGTTTCTAATCCAACTCTTTCAAAACCTTTCTGGACGGAATTGAGATTTCCTAAACCGTAATCTATTATAACATTCATTATAATACTCCTTTTGTAGATTGAGTTTTATCAGATGTTATCTTCACCGCTTCTTTTAATGCTCTTCCAAATCCTTTGAAAATAGATTCTATTATATGATGATCATTATCTCCATATATATTTTCAATATGTAGAGTTGTTTTGCTTTCATTTGCGAAGGCAGTAAAGAATTCTTTGAAACTTTGACTTTCCATATCTCCTAATTTATAGTGAGTTAAATTTGCATTATAAACTGTATAAGGTCTCCCGCTTATATCAAGTACTATCCTACTTAAAGCCTCATCCATAGGAAGATAAATGTATGAGTATCTGTTTATTCCTTTCTTATCCCCTAAGGCTTGTAGAAATGCTTTACCAAAGGATAATCCAATGTCTTCAACAGTATGGTGAGTATCAACGTTCAAGTCACCCTTTGCAGTTATACTTAAATCCAATTGACCGTGAAATGCTAAAAGTTCCATCATATGATCAAAGAAACCAATTCCTGTATTGATATCACTTTTTCCTTTGCCGTCTAAATCGATACTAATACTTACTTCTGTCTCATTAGTTTTTCTTGTCTCTTTACCTGTCCTCATTTTTTACCTCCCATAATTTTTTTATCATATAGTCATTATCTTCTTTTCTGCCTATAGAAATTCTATAATGATCCTCTATGTCTTTAGTAAAATCTCTAATTAAAACTTGTTTATTTTCTAATTTTTCAGCAAGATTTTTAATATCTGATTTTATCATAATAAAATTAGTCATTGAAGGATATACTTTAAATTCTAGTTCTTTTAATAAATCCATTACTTTTTTTCTTTCTTCTTTTATCATTTTAATATGCTGTTTAATTATTTCTAAGTTATCAAAAGTTTGATTGGCTATTAATTGCGATACTGAATTTAAGTTGTATGGTAGTTTGACCTTCCATAAATTCTCTATCATTTTTTCACTTGAAATTAAAGCTCCAATCCTCAATCCTGCTAGTCCAAAAGCTTTAGATAAAGTTCTCATAACTATTAGGTTTTCATAATTATTGATTAAATCTACTGCAGATTCTCCACCAAATTCAATATAGGCCTCATCGATAATTACTATTGATTGTTTTGTCTTATCTAAGATTTTATTTATTTCTTTCTTTTTTAAATACGAGCCTGTTGGATTATTTGGATTGCATATAATAATGACTTTAGGTTTATTTTCTTCATATCTTTTTATTATATTATCTACACTAAAACTATAATTATTTTCAGACTTAATTGTTAAGTTCTTCAAATTTGATAATTTACAGTAAATTGGGTACATACTAAAGGAAGGTTCAAAAGTCATTACTTTTTCATCAATGTCACAAAAAGCATTTATAGTTGTTAATAATAATTCACTAGAACCATTTCCTACTAATATATTTTCCATTTTACAACCGTAATATTTAGCCATATTTTCCCTAAGTTGTTTAGCATCACTATCTGGATAAAGCTGAGGTTTAAAGTTATCTAAATTTAATTTTGAGTTTAACATGTAATTACAGCCTTCATTTGCATCAAGTTTTACTTTATATGGTTTATCATTCACTCTATAAGGCACAATATCTCTTAGATTTTTTTTAATATTTATCATATTTTACTCCTTAAATCTTATTTTAATGGACTGGGCATGACCTGTTAATCCTTCATTTTCAGCAAATCTTATGATGTCATCTTTGGAATCTCTAAGGGATTCTTTACTATAGTAAATCAAAGAAGTTTTTTTAATGAAATCATCTACACTTAAAGGCGATGAAAATTTTGAAGTACCATTAGTCGGTAGAGTATGATTTGGTCCTGCATAATAATCACCTACAGGTTCTGGAGAATATTCACCTAAGAAAATTGCTCCTGCATTATCTACTTTTTTATAATCTTCAAAAGGATTCACAGTTAGAATTTCTAAATGCTCTGGTGCTATTTCATTAGCAATCTCAAGGGATTCATTTAGAGAATCTGTAAGAATAATCCCTCCGTAGTTATCTATAGATTTAGATATAATTTCTTTTCGCGGCATTTTATCTATCATTATTTCTAAATATTCACTTACTTTTTCTGCAAGTTTATATGAGTCAGTTACAAGTATTGAAGCGGCCATCTCATCGTGCTCTGCCTGAGAAATTAAGTCGGCAGCTATATATTTTGGGTTAGCATTTTTGTCAGCGACAATTAAGATTTCACTTGGGCCTGCTATCATATCTATCCCTACCATTTCAGATACTATTTTTTTTGCAGCACTAACGTAAATATTCCCAGGACCAGTTATTTTAAATACTTTAGGAACTGATTCTGTTCCATAGGCTAATGCAGCTATTCCGTGAGCTCCACCAATTTTATATATTTTATCAACACCACATATCATAGCAGCAGCTAAGATAGAATCCATTACTTTACCATCTTCTTTAACCGGTGTAATCATTACTAGTTCTTCAACTCCTGCTATTTTTGCTGGTACAGCATTCATAATAACTGTTGAAGGATACGCTGCTTTTCCTCCAGGAATATATATCCCTGCTTTTTTAATTGGCTTAATAATTTGACCTAATATAATATCTTCATTATGGGGCTTATATGTAATAGTTTTTCTTTTTTGTCTTTTATGGTAATCGTATACATTTTTATATGCATTTTTTATAGTGTTTAATAAGTTTTTATCTATGTTATTTAGAGCATAATCTATTTCTTCTCTAGAAACTAGAAAATTATCGGTTTTTAAACCATCAAATTTTTCCGCATATTTTTTTAAAGCTTCATCACCATTATTTTTAACATCATTAACTATGGTTTCCACATCTTTAATTACTTTTTTATAATCTTGAGTACTTCTTGAACTTAGTTCTTCTATAAATTTTCTGTTGTCTTTTTCCTTAATTATCTTAATCATCTATTTCATCTCCTTCTACCTCAATAATGTTTTTAATTATTTTATTAATTTTTTCATATTTAAACCTGTAAGATATTTTGTTGCATATTAACATTGAATTAACAGGATACATTTTTTCTAATACTTTTAGTCCATTTGCCTTCAATGTTGATCCGGTTTCTACAATATCGACTATAACATCTGTTAAACCAAGAACCGGTGCTAATTCCACTGATCCATTAAGTTTTATTATTGAAATTTCCTGGCCTTTGTTTTCAAAATATTCTTTAGTAGATTTGGTGAATTTTGTTGCTACTTTTAATACTGAATCGCTATTATAAATCTCTTTATCTTCCTTGCCTGCTATACACATTTGACAGTATCCAAATTTTAAATTGTGCAGCTCATATACATCTTTTTTACTTTCAATTATCATATCTTTGCCTACTATCCCTATATCAGCCACTCCATTTTCCACATAAGTAATAACATCAGCGTTTTTTAAAAGAACAAATTCAATGTTGTTTTCATAATCATTAAAAACTAGTTTTCTACTCTTCATGTCAATTGATCTGCCTATTTTGATCTTTTTAAATAGTTCTACTGTATCTTCTCCTATTCTTCCTTTTGGTATTGCTATTCTTAATTTATCCATCAAATCTCCCCCTTGCTGTATATATTCCTCAATAGTTCGTCTATTTCTACTGAAAATCCTATTGCTGGAATTATATCTCCGTAACCATCAAAATTTATATCATATCTTCCGCCTTTTATTATCTCTTTATTTGAATCGTGGTAGAAGGTTTTAAATATTAGTCCTGAATAATAGTTTAGGCTGGAAGTAATAGATAAGTCACATATTATATTTTTTGAATCTATATTGTTAACATCTAAATATTTTTTTATTTCCTCTAATTCCTTAAGTCCCTTTCTCATTTTTTCATTTATATAAAAATTTTCAACCTTATCTAAAACTTCCCCAACTGTTCCTCTCATATCGATAATGTTAATAAGTGCTTCTCTAGCAGGAGTTTTTTCAAATTTTTTCATATATGCTTTTAAATCTTCTTTATTTTTTTTATTTATTAGTTCAATAATAGTTTTATACTCTATTTCGTCTAGATAAAACTCATTTAATATTCCTTTCAAGTATTCCGATGTTCCGATTTCCAATATATAATTTTTTCTATATTTTTTCATTATTGAGTTAATTAATTGAAGAATTTCTTTATCAGAGTCTATCGTATCTATACCAATACATTCAGCTCCCATTTGTCTTATTTCTTTAATTTTACTATTTTCATTTATAAAAATTTTACCGTAGTAAAACAATTTGACTTTGAAACTTTTTTCCCAATTCGGAATTAAATTATTTAATAAATTAGTGGTTATATCTCTAGATAATATAGAAATCTTTCCATTGTTTCCAATAACTTTTACAAGGTCGTTATCTTTTAACTCTATATTTGTTAATGAACTCCCCTTAATATCCTCTACTATGTCTGTTTCATAATTTATGTATTCCTTTTCTAAAAAAAGATTTTCTATATCTTTTTTTAATTGAAATCTTTTTTTGGAAAATTCTATTTCTTCTACTATACTTTTAAATTTCATGTTTCCTCCTATTTATTAATTGTATTAAAAAAACCATACAGACTAACATCTGTATGGTTGAATTCTTCTTACCCATCATAGATGCTGTCTTAGTAAACACTAATAGAGCTTGCATCTATGAACTATTGCTCACAAATCAAACTCTCAACTATGATGATGTACTTTATTTAGTTTAATTTTACAACCTTTAATTAACATCATAAAAATCTTCCTTAAATTTAATTAAATATAATATAGCATAATGTTACATAAATGTCAATTTTCATTTAGGTCTATTCAATTGATAAGAGTTCAAAAGACAATACTCCATTAATTTCTTTAACATTATCAATCATTTCATCTAAAGATATATCCACTCCAGAAATATCTAGAGATAGGTTTACATTTGCTTTTCCATTTATTGGTATTGTTTGATTAATCGTTAATATATTAGCGTTTTGGTCTGATATATTATTGATAACTTTTGATAAAACACCTTTTTTATGTGCCAACATCATTGAAAACACAGCCATTCTGCCAATAGAGTTTTCTGCAGGAGAAAAGACATAATCTTTATATTTGTAATATGTACTTCTGCTAATTCCTACCTCTTTTACAGCTTCACTGATGTTTTTTGAACTATCTTCATTTATTATTCTTCTTGCTTCTATTACTTTTTCATATACTTCTGGTAAAATTTTCTTGTTTACTATTAAGTATTTTTTTATCATATCTCTTTCCTCCTATATCTAAATCCTTTATTATCTACTTCTAATTTTAATACTTTCCAATTATTTTTCAATCCATTAATTTCTTTATTGAATTTTTCTTCCAAATTTTCTTTATTTGAAATACACATTACTGTTGGACCAGCACCACTCAAGTAGTAGGCATTTTGACTGTTTTTTATTATATCTTTGATATAATCTATCTCACTCACTATCTTTTCCCTATAAGGCTGATGAAGTCTATCTTCTATAGATTCTTTTATTAATTCTATATCCCCATATATTAATCCCTTTATCAAAAAAGGAATTCTAGATATATTAAAAACGGCATCAGAATGTTTGACTTTTCCCGGAAGAATATTTCTTGAATTCTTTGTTGATAATTCAAAATCTGGTACAAATGCATACAATTTTATTTCCTTTGATACTTCATACTTCTCAGTATAAATATTTCTATGATTTGTAAAAGAAGCTATTAATCCTCCATATATACAGGGTGCAACATTATCGGGATGACCTTCAATTTTAGTAGCAATATTTAATATGTTTCTTTTATTAATATTAATACCATGAACTAGCATAGCTCCTACAACTCCACTAACAACACAAGAGGCACTGCTTCCTAATCCTCTGGATTGAGGTATATGACTTTTAACATCTATATTAATATTCTCCGGATTTTTATTGTATAAATTTTCAGTTTCTCTAAATGATTTATAGATTAAATTATCCTCATTTAAAAACCTACTATCATTTCCAGTAATTCTATATAGATCCTTATCTTTTTTAAAGTTGACATAATTATATTTATTTAAACTTAACCCCAACGTGTCGAAGCCTGGACCAATATTTGCTGAGGTAGCTGGTGTCATTATTTCAAACATTTTTTATCCTCTTTTTTTGTAATTTTAAATATTTCATTCTTAACTTCTTCTATTTCAATGACTTTGTTATGAGTATATTGTTTATTCATTATTTCTTTCAAGCTTTTTGGAATTTCAACATTAAATCTTTTGCTAAAATCCAATAAAAGTTCTTTGACTTCTTCTTCTTTTTCTATTTGAAGAGCATCATATATGCTTTCAATAAATTTAAAAGGACTTGCGGTAGATAGTATTACACTCTTTGTAAAATCTCCTGTCTGATTCTTATATTTATCGTATACATTAAATGCAACTGCTGTATGAGTATCTATTAAGTATTCCTTTTCTTTGTATAGATTTCCAATGGTTTTTAGGATTTCATTTTCTGTTGAATAGTCGCTCCAAAATATATTACTCATTTTTTGTTTTATTTCCTTAGTAACATGATATTCTCCATTGTTGTATAGATCTTCCATTATTTTTTTTATATAATTAGAATCTCCATCACTTAAGAAAAAAAGTAGCCTTTCTAAATTACTTGAAATCAATATATCCATTGAAGGTGAAATTGTTTTAATAAATTTTCTATTTATATTATATTTACCGGTATTAAAGAAGTCAGTTAGAACATTGTTTTCGTTAGAAGCACAAATTAATTTATTAATAGGCAAACCTATTTCTTTTGCAATATAACCTGCTAAAATGTTTCCGAAATTCCCTGTTGGTACTACAAAGTTAATTTTTTCATCTTTTACTATTTTTTTGTTTTTAATTAAATCAACATATGCTGAAAAATAATAAACAATTTGGGGTATTAATCTACCAATATTTATGGAATTTGCCGAGGATAATATAGTGTTTTCTTCTGCTAATTTTTTCTTGATTTCTTCACTTCTAAATGTTTTTTTAACTGTATTTTGTGCATCATCAAAATTTCCTTTTACACCAAAAATATATGTATTTGTTCCTTCTTGAGTTTTCATTTGAAGTTCCTGTATATTGCTAACACCACCGTCAGGGTAAAAAACAGCTATACTTATTCCTTCTACATCTTTAAATCCTTCTAATGCTGCCTTACCGGTATCTCCTGAAGTTGCAGTTAATATTAGAATATTTTCTTGTATATTATGTTTTTCTTTTGACAATTTCATTAAATAAGGGAGTATGGATAATGCTACATCTTTAAAAGCTAAAGTTCTACCGTGAAAAAGTTCAAGTATGTTATATTCATCTATATGTTTAATCGGAACAATTTCACACGTATCAAATTTTTCATCATATGCATTATTAACTGAATATATTATTTCATCAGTAGAAAAATCTGAAAAAAACATCGAAAGTATTTCAACTGCTAATTCTTTATAATTTAATTCTTTAAATTCATTCATATCGATTTTAATATCTTTTAAATTTTTCGGAACAAATAAACCTCCATCATCAGACAAACCTCTAAGTATTGCATCTGAAGCTTTGATATTTACATTATTGTCTCTTGTACTTTTATATTTTATTTCCACTATATTCCTCCAGTTCATTTACTGATTAATATAATATAATGTCTTAATTGTAATTACAAGTGTTTATTTATAGAATACATGATTTTATAAAAATTTCAAAAAACAGCAGAGTATTTAAACCCTGCTGTTATATTTATCCTTCTACTATCTTAATAGATGAGCTAGCTCCAATTCTATCTGCTCCAGCTTCTATCATTTTTATTGCTTTTTCTTTGTTTCTTATACCTCCAGAAGCTTTTATTTTTGCTTTATCTTTAACTACTGATTTTATAAGTTTTATATCTTCTTCTTCTGCTCCACTTGTACTAAAGCCTGTTGATGTTTTTACAAAGTCAGCTCCTGCTTCAACTATGATTTCTGATGCTTTGATAATTTCTTCTTTTGTTAGCAAGCAAGTTTCTATAATAACTTTTACTTCTTTTCCCTTTGAAGCTTTTACTACTCCTTGAATATCTCTTTTTACTAAATCAAACTCTTTATTTTTTATAGCCGGAATATTGATTACCATATCTATTTCATCAGCACCGTCTTCTACTGCAAGCTTTGTTTCCAGTTCTTTAACTTTTGTTAGATTATTTCCTAATGGAAATCCAACAACTGTTGCTATTAAAACTCCTGTGTCCTTAAGTATTTCTGAAGCATATTTTACATATACTGGATTAATGCATACAGCTTTAAATCCATATTCTTTAGCTTCTTCACAGATTTTTTTTATGTCTTCATTTGTTGCTTCTGGCTTTAATATAGTATGATCAATATATTTCGTTAAATTATCCATTTTTTCACTACCTTATCATTTCTACTTCGTCACAGTTTTTTACTCCTGCTGCATTACCTTCTTCTACATCAACATGCATTTCTAAAGCAAAATCTTCTCTTACTCTAACAAGTACATTTTCAAATATTAAACTTCTTGGTCCCTCTGTTTTTATTTTCACTATTTGTTTATCTTTTACACCAAATTCTTCAGCATCTTCAACACTCATATGAATATGTCTAGCTGCTGCTATTAGACCTTCCTTTAGTTCAACTTCGCCTTTTGGTCCTCTTAGAATAACTTTTGGAGTTCCTTCTAAACTTCCTGAACCTTTTACCGGCACCTTAACTCCCAAAGTAAATCCGTCGCTTAATGATACTTCAACTTGTGATTGACTTCTTGCCGGTCCTAAAACTCTTACACCTTCAATAGTTCTCTTAGGTCCAACTAAATCTACCTTTTCATCACATGCAAATTGACCTGGCTGAGATAAATCTTTGATTGGAGTTAATTCATATCCTTCTCCAAAAAGTTTTTCAATGTCTTGTTGACTTAAATGTACGTGTCTATTTGATAATGCTATTGGTAATTTATTTTTCATAACAATCCTCCTCATATTTTTTAACATTAAAATTATATATAAAATATTAACTTTTTTCAACTTATATATGGCATAAACTATTAAATATTTTCATAAAATTAGGATTTGATACATTTACAGATTCAAAATTATCAATGGAAGTTTTACCTTCTGCTAAATATCCTGCCACAGCCAGCATCATTGCAATCCTATGGTCTCCTCTGCTGCTAACTGAAGATCCTGTTAAATTTTTTCCTCCATTAATTATCATACCATCATCTGAAGGAATAATATCAGCACCCATTTTATTCAATTCACAACATACTGCATCTATTCTATTAGTTTCTTTTACTTTTAGTTCTTCAGCATCTCTTATAACTGTACTACCTTCGGCAAAATTTGCTGCTAAGGCTATTATAGGAATTTCATCTATTATTCGTGGAATAATATCTCCACCAATTTCTATTGATTTTAAATTGGAATATTTTATTTCTATATCTCCTACATCTTCTTCATTTATAGTTCTTTTATTGTGAATTTTTATGCTTCCTCCCATGTTCATCATTACATCTATTATACCCGTTCTAGTATCATTTATTCCTACATCTTTAATGACTATGTGAGAATCTTTTATTATTGAAGCTGCTACAATATAAAAGGCGGCTGATGATATATCTCCAGGAACAAATACTTTTTTGCCTGTTAATTTTTCTCTTTTACCTCTCATATATATTTTTTTGCCTTCAATTCTAATATCTATACCGAAGTACTTCATCATACGTTCTGTGTGATCTCTTGAAATCTCAGGTTGTAAAATTTCAATATCTTCATCGGTATATAGTCCTGCTAAAAGAATCGAGGACTTTACCTGAGCGCTTGCTTTCTTTTGTTTGTATTTAAGCCCAGTGAGTTTATTAACCTGGTTTATTATAATAGGAGGATAAATACCATTACTACAACTTATATCTGCACCCATCAATGAAAGTGGTTTGGTTATTCTATCCATTGGACGTTTAGATAGTGACTCATCTCCAGAGATGATAGTTTCAAAACTTTGACCTGATAATAATCCTGTTAACAATCTCATTGTGGTTCCTGAATTTCCGGCATATAAAGGTTCAATTGATTTTTTTAAACCTTTGATTCCTACACCATCTACAATAACTTCACTATCATTAATATCTATTTTAACTCCTAATTTTCTAAAACATTTTATGGTATTTAAACAATCTTCACCCATCAAAAAGTTATTAATATGAGTTTTACCTTCAGAAATCGACCCTAATATAATGCTTCTATGAGATATTGATTTATCTCCTGGTACTCTTATTTCTCCTTTTAAAGAACCGGTTAATTTATTTATTTCCATTTAAAACTCCTTTTATAGGTTTTCTATATAACTTTGATATTTATTGTAATTATCCTTTATTTCTTCTAAAGAATCTCCACCAAATTTTTTCAAAAATTCATCTGCTATTACCCAGGCAGCTATGTTCTCAAGTACAACTCCTGCTGCAGGAACAGCGCAAACATCAGATCTTTCTTTGCTTGCTTCTTTTTTTTCTTTTGTTTCAATATCTACGGTATTTAAAGGTTTCATTAAGGTTGGTATAGGCTTAATTGCTGCCTTTACTACTACCTCTTCACCATTTGTTATACCACCTTCTATACCTCCTGCATGATTAGTTCTTCTATAAAATTTGTTTTCATAAAAGATTTCATCATGGATATTAGAACCTTTATTGTCTGCACATTTAAACCCGTCTCCAATTTCTACACCTTTAACAGCTTGTAATGACATGAATTGCTGTGCTAATATTCCGTCTATTTTTTTGTCGTAGAAGGTATGACTCCCAAGACCTACTGGAAGGTTGGAAATTGATATTTCAACAACTCCACCTAAGGTATCTCCTTCTTTTTTTGCCTCATCAATAACATCTTTTATCTGATTTTCTATCTCTTTATCATAAACACGTAATTCTGATGATTCAATTTTATCCCAAAAGTTGTTTCCTTTTTCAGATATATCAACATCTTTTATTCCACCTACGTTTAGAACTCTACTGTGTATTTTTATATTAAATTCTTCTAGTAGTTGTTTGCAAATTGCACCAATAGCTGTTCTAGATGCTGTTTCACGAGCACTTGCTCTTTCAAGTATGTTTCTAATATCTTTTTGTCTGTATTTTATTACTCCCGGTAAATCTGCATGTCCAGGTCTTGCTTGAGTAACTTTTATACTCTCATCGTGGTATATATTCTCGATTGCCATAGGTATTTTCCAATTTTCCCAATCTTTGTTTTTTATAGTGAAAGAAATTGGACTTCCCATAGTTTTGCCGAATCTTATTCCCGATGCAAATTCTATTTTATCTTTTTCTATAGCCATTCTTTTTCCACGGCCGTATCCAACTTGACGACGTGAAAGCTCCTTGTTAATAGCTTCAATATTCAACTCAACATTTGAAGGAAACCCTTCAATGATACCGATTAAACACTTTCCGTGTGATTCTCCTGCATTAAGAAATTTCATAATTTCACCTCATATATTATTTATAATTAAATGTTTTTTTGTTTTTTTTCTTTATTAGTACCATTAATGAAATAAGAAATAGAATTACTGTTATAATGTATCTTCTAACAATAAGTATACCTAAATCTGAAAAAAAGTTCGAAGGAAGCATCTGAATTAAAACGTCTTCTTTAGGATTTAATATCCATAAGTCATTATTAAAAAGCACTTGATGAAAAATAACAAAAGCCTTGTTAAAATTAAATACTATTATAACACCAATAACCATTAATAAAAAACTAAATATTATTCCTCCAATAAATAAAATTTTAGATAAATTTTCTTTGTAATAAAATTTTAATATCAAAAATGATGTTATTGTTGTTAAAAATAATATATTTCTGATAATAAATCCTTTATCAAAAAGTTCTCTAACATCTTTCATATGTTCTATTTCTCTGTTTCCAAATACCGACTCTTGTCCATCAGCTATTTTTATATTAAAATTATCTCTTTCTCCATCTAAATATTTAATTATTTCTTTTGAAATATCTAATAATTTCTCTTTTTCTATTCCTGTTACTTTTTCAGTGTTGTTCTCTTCAAATTTAGTCTCAAAATAATTAATATTTAAGGAAGAGTATTGAAATATTAACAGTAATAAAAAGGTAAACAAAGATAGTATAAGTACAATTTTCAATATTTTTTTCATTTTACCCCCTATATAATAACCCCTTAATGATAAGGGGTTCATTTAATAATTATATTCTAATCAATTTCTTCAATATATTCAAATAATTCTTTCAAATTATATGCATATAGTACATTTTCTCTAATTTTTAAATCATTTATGATTCTATCGCTTTCACCGTCAATAAAATCTCTATTGTTATTATGTAAAATTATAATTTTTTTATTCTTGTACTCTTTCAATAGTCTAAGATTTGTTATATTATGTTTGCCAAAAGGGACATCAGTAATCAATACAATATCCGAATCTCGAATCTTTTCGTTATAATTTTTAATAACTTTTTTGCTAAACTCTGAAAAGGGTTTTTCTTTTATACATTCTATATTAAGAGATTCACAAACTCTTACATCACTATCTCCATCATGAATAATCCCACAGCTTACATCATATTTTTCCGAAAATAATTTTTCTATAATATATTCTCCAGTTCCTCCACCGCAGATTATATGTATTTTTTTATCTTTTTTATTTATATTTCTATTTATTCTTAAGGGGACTATCTCTCTGTAGTTCAATAGTTTATTCTCTCTTATTAGCATCTCCATATTATATGCTTTAGATAGGTTTTTAATATTAAAAACTTTTTCAGGAGTATCGTATTCTACAATTTTTCCATTATTTAAAAATAGTATTTTGTCACTAAATCTCGATGCAATATTTAAATCATGCATAATTGATATAACTGTAGTTTCTTCTTCCCTATTTAATCTATAAATTAGTTCTACTATCTCTAATTCATGATGCATATCTAAACTTGAAGTAACTTCATCTAGATAAATCAAGTCTGTGTCCTGTGCTAAGGCTCTAGCTGTAACAACTCTTTGTTTTTCTCCTCCACTTAAACTATTATAAAATCTATCTCTCAGATTATAAGTGTTGGTTTGCACCATAGCCCTATAAGTTAAATTTTTGTTATTTTTGATTTCTTCTTTTCCTTTATTATCTCTATAAGGATTTCGACCCATTTTTATAACATCAATTACTTTAAAATTAAAAGGTAGAGTATATTCTTGAGGAACTACAGAAATAATTTTAGCTTTTTCTTTTTTTGAATATTCTTTAATTGATTTCCCTTTTAATTCGACAGTCCCTGTATAATCAAGATTATCAGTTAAACATTTAATCAATGTAGTTTTTCCTGCTCCATTGGGTCCAATAATACTAATAAACTCTCCTTTTAAAACATCAAAATTTATATCTTTTATTATATCTATTTTATTAACACTGTAATTTAAGTTTCTAACTTTCAAAATTTTATCCATTAAAAAACCTCTGCTTTTTTCTTTTTTAATATGTATATGAAGAATGGTGCACCTAATATAGCTGTAATAATACCTACAGGTATCTCTTGTGGTATTATACTTCTTGCTATGGTATCGCAGACAACCATTAAAGCACCACCTGTTATAAATGATAAAGGTAGTAATTTAGAATGTTTAGGTCCTACAAATATTCTAACTATATGAGGAACTATAAGACCTACAAACCCTATAATACCAGAGACAGATACTGAAGCCGCTGTAAGAATAGATGCAGTTACCAGAATTATTTTTTTTATTTTATCTGCTTCAACACCCAGATTTTTAGCAGATTCATCTCCTAAAAGCAGTATATCCATATCTTTTGAATAATACATTAGTATAATAAATCCTAAAACTGTATAAGGAATAATATTTGCTATGCTCTCCCAACCTTTTCCAGATAAACTTCCCATAGTCCAAAAAAATATTTTGTTTAAATCTCTGTCGTTAAGCATCATTAAAATAGACAAAATAGCTGTCAAAAATTGACTCATTGCTATCCCACTAAGTAGCAAAGTTGTGACCGGCACTTCATTTTTTATACGGGCAATGTTATATACTACAAAAATTACCAACAATGCTCCAGCAAAAGCCATTAAAGATATAAAATTTAATCCTAGAATATTAAAAGATATTTTGCTAATAATTCCTATTGTTGCTCCTAATGCAGCTCCTGAAGATATTCCTAGTACAAAAGGATCAGCCATAGGGTTTTTTAGGATACCTTGATATGTAACTCCAGCTATAGAAAGCATACCTCCTATAAAAAGACTTACAATTATTCTAGGTAATCTTATATTCCATATAATATATACGATACTGCTATCTAAATTTGAATAAGTTGTTTCAGTCCCTAAAGTTTTAGCATATATTATATTTATAATATCTTTAACATTAACCTTTACAGCTCCTAGAGAAAGAGAGAGAAATATTATTGATACAATAAAAACTCCAAGGATAATTAAAGACAATTTATTTTTTTTCATTTGACCACCTTAATCTTCGATTAATAAAAGAGAATGCTAAGGCATTCTCCTTACTTTACTTGCCTTGAAACGCTTCAGGATGAATTGCTTGAGCTATCATTTCTAATCCATCAATTATTCTTGGTCCTGTTCTTGATACTATATCAGGATGCAGCATGTAAATATTATTTTCTTTTATAGCTGTAATATTTTCATAACCACTTCTATTTTTAATATCTTCCACGGTTTTAAAACCATCATCAGCTGTTAAATAAACCTCCGGATTTCTATCTATAAGTAATTCTAAACTGTACTCTGGATATATAGATTTCGCATCATATGCAATGTTTTCCCCATTAGATAAATTAATTAATTCGTGTAGTATACTTCCAGGACCTGCTGTCATTAATGGTTCACTCCATACTTCATAGAAAACTTTTTTACTTTCAAAGTTTCCTACTTTTTCTTTTATAGATTCTTTTTTTGAAACCATATTAGATGTCAATGTTTCAGCTTCTTCTTGCAAGCCTAATATAATTCCTATGTTTTTTATATTATCTAATACTTCATCTAAGTTTTGAGGATCTTGCAGGAAAACTTTTATACCAGCATCCTCTAATTTAGATCTTTCATCCTCTCCCATGGATAAAGCAACTACAGCATCAGGACTTTTTTCAATTACTCTTTCTAAGTTTGGCCCTTCAAAATCTCCAATTTGATCTATTTCTTGAGCTTCTTCTGGATAATTGCAGTACGAAGTTACTCCAACTAATCTATCTCCTGCACCTAATGCAAAAATAGTTTCTGTCATACTCGGTGCTAATGAAATTATTTTTTCTGCTGGTTTTTCTATATCAATTTCACTACCTTCTCCATCTACTATTTTAACTGGATAACCAGATTCATTTTCTTCTGCTACTTCTGGTATTTCTTCCGGAGATTCATTTTCTATCTCTTCATCAGTTTGATTACCACATCCTACTGCTGACACTACAAGAATTAAAATTAACAACAAACTTAAAATTTTTCTTTTCATAAATATCCTCCATTTTTTTATTTTTGAAAATAAAAAAACCTAACTCGAAGTTAGGGGGTAAACATATTAATTAAAATATATGTCTCCTTCCCTCCGAAGGTACAGTACTTAGTTTTTAGGCAGGTCTCCTGGCTTAAGCATATTCTCATTTCAACCTTCCCTTTAAGTGGTATTTAGAAATGATAAACTCTTACAGTAGCGGGGGCTGCAGCGGATTTAAACCGCTTTCCCTATTAATCATATAAACCTAAAAAAAATATTTTATTTTCATCTCAAAGATTATCACATTTCTTTTTATATTACAAATATAATATTGATTTTTTACATACATAATGTAAAATATATAAATACTAAGATTTTTCAGGAGGAAAAAATGAACTATGAAGAAGCAATAAGATACATACATTCGACTTATAGATTTGGAAGCAAATTAGGTCTTGATAATATATCTAGACTTATGAATAAATTAGGTGATCCACAGGATAGCCTTAATATTATACACGTTGCCGGAACTAATGGAAAAGGTTCAATTTCAACTATGATACAATCTGTTTTAACAGAATCAGGTTACAAAACAGGTTTTTTTATTTCTCCTTATTTGGAAAGATTTACCGAAAGAATTCAAATAGATAATAAAGAAATATCAAAAAAAGACCTTTCTGAAATAACTAGTGATGTTAAAATAGCGGTAGAAGAAATTTTAAAAGAAGGATTTAACCATCCTACGGAATTTGAAATAGTTACTGCAATGGGTTTTTTGTATTTTTTTAGAAAAAATGTTGATTTTTTAGTTTTAGAAGTAGGATTAGGTGGTAGATATGATGCGACTAATGTCATAAAAAGTTCTTTGATTTCTATTATTGCTTCTATTAGCTTAGAGCATACTGAATATTTAGGTGACACGGTAGAAAAGATAGCTTTTGAAAAGGCGGGTATAATCAAGGATAATAATAGTGTAGTTGTTTATCCACAGGATGAAAAAATAATAAATGTAATAAAAAAACAAGCTAATGAGAAAGGATCTTCTATATATTTTCCAAATCTTGATGATTTAGTAGTTACAGATCATGGAAAACTATCCTATAAAAATAAAAACTTCCAAATTAATAATTTTACTATTAACTTTTACGGTAACCACCAATTGAAAAATTTATTAGTTGCAATAAAATCTTTGGAAATATTAAAAAATAAAAATTTTAAAATTAGTAATGAAAATCTTAAAAAAGGTATTGAAAGGGCATCGATGCCAGGAAGATTTGAATTTATTCAACAAAATCCCGATATAGTTCTAGATGTTGCTCACAATAAAGATGGTATAGATGCCTTCACGGACACTATTACCTCTCTATTAGGCCGTAAGGATCTGGTTTTGTTCATAGGTATGCTTAATGATAAAAAGCCGAAAAATATCAATTCTAAGC
>JAABRS010000030.1 GCA_011390775.1 Clostridia bacterium
GTTTACCAAGTATTAAGGTATTTATACCTTCTTTAAAAATCTTTCCGGTGTCTGCTGTACTTATTAGCTTTTCTATTTTTTTCTTCATTACTTCTGCTTTTTCTTTGATTTTCTCTTTAGTTAATTCTTCTTCATCGTATTCTGGAAAATCAATATTTACTTCTAAATGAGCCTTTAATTCAATAAGTTCGTCTACTATCTTATTGACCTGTTTAGACAATCTACCCTGAAGCTGGTCCATGGATAAACTCATGCTTTTTTCTGTTTTTGAGCTTATTATATCCATAACTGATTCAGCTTGAGTAAGATCAAGTCTCCCGTTTAGAAAAGCTCTCTTAGTAAATTCTCCCCTATCGGCTAATCTGCAATCTTCTTCTAATATAATATCTAATATTTTTCTAAGAGGTACTATACCTCCATGACAGTTAATTTCTACAACATCTTCCTTTGTATAAGTATAAGGCTTTTTCATATACACTGTCAAAACTTCATCTACTTTTTCTCTATTTGATGGATTTATTATCCAGCCATAGTTTAATTTTCTTTCATCTAGATTTTTTAGATTTTTACCATTTTTACTTTTAAATATTTTATCAGCTATATTTACAGCTTCATCGCCACTTATTCTAATTATACCTATTCCTGAAACTCCGTAAGCTGTTGATATTGCAGCTATAGTATCCATATTATCTTCCTTTCTAAACAAAAAAACCCGATATACACCGGGTTTAGTCTTTATTTTAAATCAATAACAACTCTTCTATATGGGTCTTCTCCTTCTGAGTAGGTTATTATATCATTTTCACTTTGTAAAGCAGAGTGTATAATTCTTCTTTCGTAGGGATTCATTGGTTCTAGTTTAATTTTCTTTTTGTAGTATCTACATTTATCTGCTTTCTTTAAAGCTAATCTTTCTAAAGTTTTTTCTCTTTTTTCTCTATATCCGTCTATGTCTACAATTGTTCTTACATAATTATTTCTTCCTTTGTTAACTATCAGGCTTAATACATATTGAAGAGAATCTAAATTTTTTCCTCTTTTTCCTATAAGAATTCCTTTATCTTTTCCTTCAATGTTATTTACCACAATATCTAGTGTATCGTTATCAAATTCTATTTCGTAATCACAATCAATATTCATTTTTTTAAGCAGAATGGTTAAGAAGTTTGATGCCTTTTCCCTAGGCCCATTTATAATAGATACTTTTACCTTTGCGTCTTTTGCCATTAACCCTAAAAAACCATTAGTAGGATTTTGTAAAATATCTATATCTACTTCATTTATATCGGCTTTTAGTTCTTCTAAAGCCATGCTTACTGCTTTTTCTACAGTATCGCTTTCTTTAATAATATAGTTCATTACTTCTTGGCCTCCCCTATTTTCATACCTTTATTTAAGGCAACATATTGTTGAACGATTTGGAAGGAATTACTTATTGTCCAGTACAATGTCAATCCAGCTGGAAAACTTAGAGCAAAGAAGAAAATCATCAAAGGCATGATTTTAGTCATTGTATTTTGTGTCGAAGCTGCCTGATCACTACCTCCTGACTGTCCAGATTGCATCATTTTAGTCTGATAATAAGTTGTAAGTCCAGCTATCAAAGCTAGTAAAGGAAGAGCCTGTCCGATAAATGGCAATACTACTCCAATATTTAGACCGTTTACTGCTCCATTTTCAAATACGTGATTAGCAGGAAACCCTAAGTTCTGAATCCATAAAAAGCTTTTATTAATAGCATCATATGCCGCCTGAGTTTCAAAAGCATATTTTACTGGATCTCTTAAAACATAGAAAAAACCTATTAATATTGGGAATTGTATCAGTAAAGGTAAACATCCACCCATAGGGTTTACATTATTTTCTTGATATAGTTCCATTGTTTTTCTGTTTAATGTTTCTTTATCATTTTTATATTTCTTTTTTAATTTCTCCAACTCTGGTTGAAGCTGCTGCATATTTTTCATCGAGTCCGTCTGCTTTTTCGTTAATGGTAGCAGTACCAATTTAAGTAAAATACCAGCTACTATTATTGCCATTGCATAGGCTGATATCACCGGGTTATCTATAAATTTAAGCATATCATAGATAAATTTAACCATAACCCCCATAGGTCTAGCTATAAAATCTAACATTTTTACCTCCAAATATTATATTAATGGGTCATACCCTCCTTTGTTGAAAGGATGACACCTTATTATTCTCTTAAAACTTAAATAACTGCCTTTAATTGCACCGTATTTTTCCAACGCTTCTAATGAATACTGAGAACATGTTGGATAAAATCTACAATTTTTCACCCCTGTTTTAGAGGAAAATTTTTGGTATATTTTTATTAAAAGCATCAATAATTTTTTCAATTTTCATCACCAAGATATAGTTTCGTTTTTTTTGAAAGTTTTATAAAGGAATTTTCCAAATCTTTATATGTACTTTCCATGCCTCTTACTCTACACATAACTACTATGTCATAATCAGTTTTAATAGAGTCTAAATTTTTTCTCACAATCTCTTTCAATCTTCTTCTAATTTTATTTCTAACTACTGCCTTGTTAATTTTTTTAGCTGTAGTTATTCCAAATCTAGTTTTCTTTTCATTGTTTTTAAGTATGAAAAATACTAAATTTTTATCGGCATAAGATTTTCCATACTTATATACTTTTTTAAAATCTTTGTTTTTTTTAATTACATTACCTTTTTTCAAATTAAACATCCTTAATGGAATAAAAAGGCCTTGTTTCCAGGCCTTATGATGACAATTTTTTTCTACCTTTTTTTCTTCTTCTTTTTAATACATTTCTTCCTGCTTTTGTTTTCATTCTTTTTCTGAAACCGTGTTCTTTACTTCTTTGTCTCTTTTTTGGTTGATATGTTCTTTTCAACTGTGACACCTCCTTAAAACCTAATTATCTATATAAAAACATAGCTATCCAATTTTAATCTATACATGATTATATTAATATAAGGTAGATATGTCAAGATAAATAAGGTTTTTGAACCTAATTATATTAATAGAATAATTCTTCTATTATATCCTTCACTTTTTCCATTTTTTTAGATTTATATGCATTTTCTCCTGCAAAAACAAGTCCTTCATCAATGTTTCCTTTAACTGAATTTATTAAAGCTTGTGATATACAGAATTTTGTATCTTTATAATTACAATTTTTTATACAGTCAACACATTTTATAATCTTTGGTTTAACACCTTCTTCAACATTTTTTAAAAATTCGTTATCTATTGCTCTACCTGGAAGTCCTACAGGACTATCCATTATATTTATATCTTCTTTTTTAGAGTTTAAAAATTCATTCTTAAAATTAAAGTCTGCATCACATTCTTCAGTAGTTACGAATCTTGTAGACATCTGTACTCCATCATAACCTATTTTCATAATATTTTCTACATCTTCTTTACTGTATATGCCTCCAGCTGCAATAATTGGTATTTTTCTACCGTATTTATTCTCATATTTTTCCAGTACCAATCTAGTTTCTTTTAAAACTTTTTCAAAATCAAAGTTTTCATCAATTAAATCTTTTTTCTTAAATCCTAAATGTCCTCCTGCCTTATCTCCTTCTATTACAACTGCATCAGGTATTTTACTGTATTTTTTATCCCAAACTTTTGTTATTATTCTTGCTGCTTTAGCTGATGATGCAATGGGAATAAGTTTAGTGTCATATCCCTTTGATTCTTCCGGTAGCTCAAGGGGTAATCCTGCTCCGGATATTATAATATCTATTCCTGCTTCAACGGCAATTCTAACATATTCTTTATATCTATTCATTGCCACCATAAAATTTATACCTATAACTCCGTTATTACTTTCTTCTTTTGCTTTTTTTATTTCTTTAATTATAGCTCTTTTGTTAGCTTCAAATGTATTTGTATAAAAGTCATCTTCCCTGTATCCAAGATTTACTCCTGATAAAACACCAATGCCATCATTATTTGTTATTGCTGATGCTAATTTCCATCCTGAAACACCAATACCCATACCTCCCAGTATTAAAGGTAATTTTGTTTCTATATTTCCTATTTTAAATCCTTTGTATTTCATATTAACCTTTCCTTATATTTTATTTAACTACTATTTATTATATAATAAATTTGCTATACAGTATATTCAATAAACATATTAGATATAATAATATATAATTATAAATCTTTCAAATTTTTATTAAAATAAATGTTATATCTTATTGATATTGTGGATAATATTTGGTAATATTAATATGGCTGTGGATAACTTTATATTTTTATGATATTTTTAATTTTTTGTTAATTGATTTTTCATAACTGTACTATGATATTAAAAACTAAATCTTTTTTGTGTTACTAAAGTTATTAACAATTTGAATATAGATAGCTTTTTTTATTTTTAAATAAATATTATCAACATTTTTATTATTTTGTGGAGGTTTATATGAACAATGATAACAATTTAGAAAACATTTGGGGTGAAGTTTTAGACATAATAAAAGAAGATCTAAATAACGTCTCATATACTACATGGTTTAAACCAATTAAACCCTTAGAGTTAAATGGTAATACAGTGTATCTTCAAGCACCTGAAGAATTTTTAAGAAATATGATTACAAGAAGATATAATAATTTACTTCAGAATTCTTTTAATCACATATTAGATAAAGAAGTTGAAGTTAAAATTTTAATTCCAGGAGAAGATATAGAAGAAAATAAAAATCAGGTTCAACCTAAAAAGTATCAACCTGATAAAAAAGAAAATAAATACAACCATTCAATTAAATCCTTTTTAAATCCTAAGTATAAATTTGATACATTTATTATAGGAAACAGTAATAGGTTTGCTCATGCTGCATCATTAGCAGTAGCAGAATCACCATCTTCTGCATACAACCCTTTATTTTTATATGGAGGAGTTGGTCTAGGAAAAACTCACCTAATGCATGCTATAGGTCATTATATTATATCAAACAATGCTGATGCTAAAATTTTATACGTAACATCAGAAAAGTTTACAAATGACTTAATAAACTCTATTAAAGATGACAAAAATGATGAATTTAGAAATAAATATAGAAAAATAGATGTTTTATTAGTTGATGATATTCAGTTTATTGCAGGGAAAGAAAGAACTCAAGAAGAATTTTTTCACACTTTCAATACACTTCATTCTGCAAATAAGCAAATTATTATATCCAGTGATAGACCTCCTAAAGAAATTCCAACTTTAGAAGATAGACTTAGATCTAGATTTGAATGGGGTTTAACTGCAGATATACAAGCACCAGACCTTGAAACTAGAATAGCTATTTTAAGAAAAAAAGCTGAACAAGAAAACTATGAGGTTCAAGATGAAGTTATGGAATATATAGCAACAAACATACAATCAAACATAAGAAAATTAGAAGGAGCACTTATAAGATTATATGCTTATTCTTCTTTAACTAATAAAAGTGTAGATTTAGGATTAGCAGAAGAAGCACTTAAACACCTGATATCTGAAGATAACAAAGAAATAACAATTGAAGACATTAAAAAAGTTATAGCAACTTATTTTAATTTAACTCTTGATGAAATTAACTCTAAAAAGAAACCCCAGCGTATTTCTTTTCCAAGACAGATAGGTATGTATTTATCTAGAAAACATACTGATCATTCTTTACCTAAAATAGGAGAAGCGTTTGGTGGTAGAGATCATTCTACAGTTTTACATGCTTATAATAAAATAGAAGAAATGCTTGAAACTGATTTAGACCTACAAAAAAAAGTAGATGATATAGAATCAGAATTTATATAATTATTAACACAAAAAGTTAATAACTATGTTTATTTCCTGTTGTAAATTTTTAATAGATTTTTTTATTATTTTTCTATCAACATTCTATTAATCTATATAACTACTTATAATAATAAGATTCAGGTCTTATCAACAAATTAACAGCACTTACTACTATTACTATTTAAATATATATAATATATAACAAATAACGGAGGTTGTTTATGAAATTATCAATTAATCAAAAAGATTTATCAAAAGGAATTAATATTGTTAGTAAAGCAGTATCTACGAGAACGACAATGCCTATATTATCAGGATTACTCCTGGAAGCTAGAGATAATACCCTTTATCTAACAGCTACAGACTTAGATTTAGGTATTAAAACATCTATAACTTGTAAAGTTGAAGAAGAAGGATCAATAGTAGTTAATTCAAGACTATTAAATGATTTTATAAGAAAATTACCTTCTAATTTAAATGTTAGAATAAGCACAGATGATAACAATAAAATGGATATAAGATGTGAAAAATCTGATTTTGTTATATTATGTAATTCTGCTGATGAATATCCAGACAACACATTTTTAAAAGACGGTGAATCAATAATGATGGATTCAACTAAACTACAAAAATTAATTAAATACACATCTTTTGCAGCTGCGCAAGATAATATGAAACCGGTACTTACTGGATGCTTAATGGAATTAGAGGATAATAAATGTGTATTTGCAGCAATAGACGGATATAGACTTGCTGTAAAAGAAGAAGAAATAGAATATAGTGGTACAAATAAAGCAATAATACCTTCAAAATCTTTATTAGAAGTTTATAGAATAATAGAAGATTTAGAAGAAGATATTGAAATGGTACTTTCTGAAAGTCATATTTCATTTTTAGTAGGGGATACAGTAATTATGTCAAATCTTTTAGAAGGTGAATTCATTAAATATAAGGATATTATAAAAGAAGGATACGTATCTAAGATTAAACTAAATACTAGTGAATTCAGAAACTGCATAGAAAGAGTATCACTTCTTGCTAAAGAAGATAAAAACAATTTAATTATATTTAAAGTAAATAATGATAATTTAACAATAGAATCAACGTCAGAATACGGAAATGCAGAAGAAATAATAGATTTAGAATTAGAAGGTGAAGAGTTAAAAATAGGATTTAATTCAAAATATATTTTAGATTTACTTAAAGTTGTAGAAAGTGAAGAAATATATTTAGAATTTCAAGGTAATTTAAATCCTTGTATAGTTAGATTAGTAGGAACTAATCACTTTATGTACTTAGTTCTTCCCGTGAGAATAGGATAGAGGTGAATAATTAAAATGATTGAAATAAAAATTGAAGGTGAATTCATAAAACTTCAACAGTTTTTAAAATACATAGATGCAGCTCAAACAGGAGGTCATGCAAAAATACGGATAAATGACGGTAATGTTAAAGTAAATGGTGAAGTAGAATATCAAAGAGGAAAAAAATTATATAAAGATGATATAATAGAAATAGATGATGAAGAATTTAAAATAATAACATAATAAAGGGGAATACCTTTGTACGTTGAAAATCTTTATTTGGAAAATTATAGAAATTTTGAAAAAATAAGTATAGAATTAAATGAAAAATTAAATTTATTTATTGGTGATAATGCTCAAGGAAAAACAAATTTAATAGAAGCTATTTTTTATATTTCTATAGGTAGATCCTTTAGATTTTCTAAAGATAGCAATTTGATTATGTTTGAAAAGGACAGAAACTATATAAAAATAAAAGTTCAAAGAAGAAAAGATACGAAAGAAATAGAAGTAGAAATAAACAAAGATAAAAATAAAACATATAAAATAAACAAAGTTACTCTAGAAAAAAACAGTGAATTAGTTGGAATAGTAAATATTGTAGTTTTTTCTCCTGATAATTTAGATCTAATAAAGGGAAGTCCAGGAGATAGAAGAAAATTTTTAAATATAGAAATTTCACAACTAAAACCAAAATACAAGTATTTGCTTAAAAAATACAAAAAAATACTACTACAGAGAAATAATTTACTTAAAACAATCAATGAAAATACAAATAATTATAGACTCCTAGAAGTTTGGGATGAGCATTTAATAGAAACAGGTAGCCAAATAATTCAATATAGAAATGAATTTATTAATAAGATAAAAAAAATATCAAAAAAAATACACTGGGAACTATCTGGAGAAAAGGAAAAATTAAGTATTATATATAAAACAGGGCTAGGTCTTTTGAAAAATGGAGAATTAGACTATATAAAAGAAAAATTTAAAAATAAATTAATTGAAAATAGAGAAAGAGAAATAGAAAGAGGAATAACTCTTTACGGTCCTCATCTAGATGATATGAAGATAATAATAAACAGCAAAAATAGCAGATACTATTCATCACAAGGTCAAAAAAGAACTGCAGCTCTTTCTTTAAAATTATCTGAAATTGATATCATAAGAGAAGAAAAAAAAGATAATCCAATAGTTTTATTAGATGATGTACTGTCAGAACTGGATAATAAAAGAAGATCCCATCTTCTTAAGTATATAGAAGAAGTTCAAACAATAATAACATCTACAGATGATTCTGATTTACTTAGTTTATTGGATGAAAAAGATAAAAAAATATTTTACATAAATAATGGAAAAATAACTAATATTATAGAATAGAGGTGTACTATGTCAGAAAAAATAAGGAATTACGGGGCGGATCAAATAAAGGTACTTGAAGGATTAGAGCCCGTTAGAAAAAGACCCGGTATGTATATCGGATCAACAGGTTTAAGAGGTTTGCATCACTTAGTTTACGAAGTAGTAGACAACAGTATAGATGAAGCTCTAGAAGGTGAATGCGATAAAATAATTGTAACTATAAACGAAGATAATTCTGTAAAGGTAGAGGATAATGGAAGCGGTATTCCTACAGAAGAACATCCTAAAACTAAAAAGTCTACGGTAGAAACAGTACTTACAGTACTGCATGCAGGAGGTAAATTTGACTCTGATGCATATAAGGTATCAGGTGGTCTTCACGGTGTTGGTGTATCTGTTGTTAATGCTTTATCAGAATGGCTTGAAGTTGAAGTTTATAGAGATGGTAAAATCCATAAACAAAGATTTGCAAGAGGAGCAAAAACTACCGAACTAGAAGAAATAGGAAAAACAAGAAAACAAGGAACTACGATTACATTTAAACCAGATTATGAAATATTTGAAGAAATTGATTATGACTTTAATACTCTACAGCATAGATTAAGAGAACTGGCTTTTCTTAATAAAGGTGTAGAAATAATACTAGAAGATAAAAGAGAAGAAAAAAGAAAAGAAAGATACCACTACGAAGGTGGTATTAAAGAATTTGTAAAATATCTTAATAAAAACAAAAAACCTCTTCACAATAAGATAATTTACAAAGAAGTAGAAAATAAAAACAATATTATAGAATATGCTATTCAATATACAGATGCATATAGTGAAGGTATTTACACCTTTGCAAACAATATAAATACTCAAGAAGGTGGAACCCATCTAAGTGGTTTTAAAGCTTCCCTTACAAGAGTTGTAAATGATTATGCAAGAAAGAATAATGTTTTAAAAGAAAAAGATGAAAATCTAAAGGGTGAAGATATAAGAGAGGGTATAACAGCAATTCTTTCTGTAAAACTTCAAGATCCTCAATTTGAAGGACAAACAAAAACTAAATTGGGTAATTCAGACATGAGAGGAATAGTTGAATCTACTATAAACGAACATTTGACATATTTTTTAGATGAAAATCCTCAAGTGGCAAAATATATAATAGAAAAAGCTGTTAGATCTGCAAAAGCAAGAGAAGCTGCAAGAAAAGCAAGGGAATTAACAAGAAGAAAAAATGCTTTAGATAGTATGGCACTCCCGGGAAAACTAGCAGATTGTTCTGAAAAAGATCCTGCTCTTTGTGAAATATACCTGGTAGAGGGTGATTCAGCTGGAGGTTCAGCTAAGCAGGGTAGAGACAGAAGAACTCAAGCGATACTACCTCTTAGAGGAAAGATACTTAACGTTGAAAAAGCAAGATTAAATAGAATATTAAATTATGAAGAAATTAGATCTATGATTACAGCCTTTGGTTGTGGTATAGGTGAAGACTTCGATATAAATTCTTTAAGATACAGTAAAATAATAATTATGACAGATGCCGATGTAGATGGAGCTCATATAAGAACCTTACTATTAACATTTTTCTATAGATACATGAGACCATTAGTAGATAATGGCAATATATATATAGCTCAGCCACCACTTTACAAAATTCAAAAGGGTAGAAAAGAATACTATGTATATTCAGATAAAGAACTTGAAAAACTTTTAGATGAAGAAGTTGGAAGAGATAGCAATTATGGACTTCAAAGATACAAAGGTCTTGGAGAAATGAATCCGGAACAACTTTGGGATACTACTATGAACCCAGAAGAAAGAGTTGTACTTCAAGTAGAAGTAGAAGATGCTTTAGAAGCAGATGAAATATTCACAACTCTTATGGGAGACAAGGTAGAACCTAGAAGAGAGTTTATAGAACAAAATGCTAAATATGTAAGCAATTTAGATATATAAGACATAAATATCGGAGGAAAAAATGGATATAGAAAATATAAGAAAAAATGTAAGGCCGGTAAATATAGAAAAAGAAATGAAAAAATCATATTTAGACTACGCAATGACAGTAATCGTAAGCAGAGCATTACCAGATGTTAGAGATGGTCTAAAACCGGTACATAGAAGAATTTTGTATGCGATAAGCGAACTTGGAATAACCCCGGATAAGGCACATAGAAAAAGTGCTCGTATAGTCGGGGATGTACTTGGTAAATATCACCCACATGGTGATACAGCAGTATATGATGCTATGGTAAGATTAGCACAGGATTTTTCTACAAGATATCTATTAGTTGACGGTCACGGAAACTTTGGATCTGTAGATGGTGATAGTGCAGCAGCAATGAGATATACAGAAGCAAGAATGGGTAAAATTACTACTGAAATGCTTAGAGATATTAATAAAGAAACCATAGACTATAGAATGAATTTTGACGAAACTTTAAAAGAACCGGTAGTGTTACCTGCTAGATACCCTAATCTCTTAGCTAACGGATCCTCAGGTATCGCTGTAGGTATGGCAAGTAGCATACCACCAAACAATCTGGTAGAAATAATTGACGGGACAATAGCTCAAATAGATAATCCGGAAATAAGTATAGATGAATTATTGACTTATATTAAAGGGCCGGATTTTCCTACCGGTGCTACAATAGTAGGAAAAGAAAGCATAAGAAAAGCTTACAAAACCGGTAGAGGAAAAATTAAAGTTAGGGCAAATGCCGACATAGAATCTATGGGCAATAACAAGAGTAAAATAATATTTACAGAAATACCGTATCAGGTAAACAAAGCAAGACTTATAGAAAAAATTGCCGAACTTGTAAAAGATAAAAAATTAGATGGTATAACAGACTTAAGAGATGAAAGTGATAGAACGGGTATGAGAATTGTAGTTGAAATAAAAAGAGACTACAGTCCTGAGATTGTACTTAATAATCTTTATAAACATACTCAACTTCAAAATACTTTTTCAATTATAAATATTGCTCTTGTTAATGGAGAACCTAAGACTTTAAATTTAAAAGAAATGATTTACCACTACATCGAACATCAGAAAGATGTAGTAACAAGAAGAACTCAATACGACCTTGATAAGGCTGAAGCAAGAGCTCATTTATTAGAAGGATTTAAGATTGCTTTAGATAATATTGATGAAGTAATTAAAATTATAAGAAGTTCTTATAATGACGCTGAAGAAAAATTGATGGAAAGATTTGAATTAAGCGATATTCAAGCTAAAGCTATAGTAGACATGAGACTTAGAAGACTACAAGGGTTAGAAAGAGAAAAACTAGATGCTGAATACACAGATTTATTAGAAAAAATAAAAGGATATATGGCTATTTTAGCTGATGAAACTCTACTTTTTGATATAATAAAAGAAGAACTTCAAGAAATTAAAGAAAAATACGGTGATGAAAGAAGAACAAAAATAATAGTTGATGTCGGTGAAATAGATTTAGAAGATTTAATAATAGAAGAAAATGTATGTATTACACTTACTCATCACGGTTATATCAAAAGAATACCTGAGGATACCTACAAAAGACAAAAAAGAGGTGGAAAAGGTATTAAGGGATTAAAAACCCGAGATGAAGATTTTGTAATAGATTTATTTACAACTTCAACCCATGATTATTTGATGTTCTTTACAAATAAAGGAAAGACATATCACATAAAAGCTTACGAAGTGCCTGAAGCTACTAGAACTGCAAAAGGTACAGCCATAATAAATATACTTCCTTTAAGTCAGGGAGAAAGAGTTGCAGCTGTAATTCCTATTAAAAAAATTGAGAATAATGAGCAGTATTTGATTTTTAACACAAAAAAAGGTAAAATCAAAAAAACTGTTTTAAAAGAATTCGAAACTAACAGAACTACAGGAATAATTGCCGTTAAACTTCAAGATGACGATGAACTTATAGGCGTTAAAAAGACAAACGGTAAAAAAGACCTACTTATAGTAACAAAAAAAGGTAAAGCTATAAGATTTAACGAAGATCAAGTAAGACCTATGGGAAGAAATACATCAGGAGTAAGATCTATTAATTTAACTGATGAGGATGAAATTGTATCATTGAATACTATTAACAAAGAGGATGATAGAAAATTACTCCTAATTACAGAAAATGGTTTCGGTAAAAAAACTAAGACCAGTTTGTATAGAAATCAAACAAGAGGTGGTAAGGGAGTAATTACATACAGATTAAGCTCGAAGACTGGAGATATAATCGGTACAGAAATAGTATCTTCAGATAATGAAGTAATGATAATAACTCAAGGTGGCATAATCATAAGAACTGGAGTAGAAGATATTTCAACAATGGGAAGAGCTACTAGAGGAGTTAAGGTAATGAAAATGAGCAGTGGAGATACAGTAGTTTCAACAACTAAAGTAATTTTTTAAGGAGGTTTTTTATGGGATTAGAAATAAAAAAAGAATTATTAGAGAACAAATACCAGGTGACTCCTATAGGTGAGATAGACATTATGTCTTCTGAAGAATTAAAAAAAGAAATAAAAGAAATAATAGACGAAAATAAAGACATAATTATTAATGGTGAAGGTATAGAATATATGGATAGTACAGGTTTAGGTGTACTTATAAGTTTACTTAAAAAGAGTAAAGAACACAATAATAAAATCATTATAAAGAATTTAAAGCCTAATATCTACAAGCTTTTCAATATAACAGGCTTAACAAAAGTGTTTGAGATTGAATAGGGGAAAAGATGGATAATATATTAATTACAATACCAAAAAAATCAAAATACATTAGTACACTTAGATTAACTACATCATCTATAGCTTCTAAAATAGATTTTAACATTGATTCTTTAGAAGACATTAAGATGCTTATATCTGAAACATGTATATTTCTAATCAAAAATTTTGAAGAAAACGAAAAACCTTTAGAGATTAACTACATCTTAAAAGAAAAGGGAATAGAAATTAGTATAACAGATAAAAATATTGGAAAAATTGAAGTTGATGAAGAAAATATGAGCATAATGATAGTAAAAAGTCTATCGGACAATGTAGAAATAGAAGAAAACAAAGTAACAATAACTAAAAATATTTATCTATAAAGGTATGTTATGAGTAGAAATAAAGAAATTAAAAACTATGAACTTTTTTTAGAATATTCTAAAAAGAGAGACACAGAAACAAGGGACAAAATATTTGAAGAATATATGTATATAGCAGAAATACTTTCTAAGAAATACACAAACAAAGGTGTAGATTACGACGATATATACCAGATAGCATGTATAGGTCTTTTATATGCGATTGATAGATTTGATATAGAAAGAGGATTTGAATTTTCCAGTTTCGCAACTCCAACTATTTTAGGAGAGATTAAAAAGTATTTTAGAGATAAGACCTGGACTATGAAAATTCCTAGAAGAATTCAAGAACTATCAAAAAAAGTAAATTCTGCTAAAGTTTATCTTATGCAAAAAAACCAAGAGGTGCCTACTCCAGCTGAAATAGGTGAATATTTAAGATGCACAGAAGAAGAAGTTCTGGAAGCTATGGAAGCAAGTAAGGCATATAATCCTAAATCTCTTGATTTAAAGTATGAGACAGGAAGTGAAGACAATAATATTAGCCTAATGGACATAGTAGGAGAAAAAGATGACTCTTTTAAAAACATAGAAGACAAAGACTTTATAAAAAGAGTTATGAAAAAATTAAACAAATTAGAAAGAACCATAGTAGAAAAAAGATATCTATACGACGATAAAACTCAGGAACAATTAGGTGAAGAGCTTGATATATCACAGGTTACAGTATCAAGAATAGAAAAAAGAATATTTGAAAAATTTAA
Organism: Clostridia bacterium; assembly: GCA_011390775.1. Taxonomy (GTDB): domain Bacteria; phylum Bacillota; class Clostridia; order Tissierellales; family Dethiosulfatibacteraceae; genus UBA8670. Next base: position 14,253 of record JAABRS010000030.1, read on the forward strand.
AATAGAGTACAAAAGAAGTAATTGAGGTCATTATGAGTAAAATAAAGATGGAAAAAATCAAGAAAATTGCACTGGTAGCCCATGACAATAGAAAACAGGATCTTTTAGAATGGGTAAATGAAAATATTGAAAAATTAAAAACCCATAAGTTATTTGGTACTGGAAGCACCTCAAAATTAATAAAAAAAGAAACAGGAATAGAAGTTAAATCATATAAAAGCGGTCCTTTAGGTGGAGATCAACAAATTGGATCAAAGATATCTGAAGGAAAAATAGATTTTATGATATTTTTCTGGGATCCCTTAACCTCTCAACCTCACGACCCTGATGTTAAGGCACTACTTAGGATAGCGGTACTGTATGATATACCAGTTGCAATGAATAGAGCAACAGCAGACTTTTTATTTTATTCAGAATTCATCGACAAAGAATACACAAGAAAGATAATCAATTACGAAGATAGATATCAGCAAAAATTAGATAAATATTAATTTTTTATAGTTTGTAAACTAGTATTATAGGTAGTATAATTAGTGTACTACCTATTTTTATACAAATAGATTTTAAGTAGTTTATTATAAGGAGGTTTCATATATGAACTTGTTCAAAAATAAAGGAAACATATTTATAGCTTTAGTAGTATTTATCATTATAGTTGTAATAAGTTCCTTTGGAAGCGTAATATCTTTTTTAGCTAACTATCAGTGGTTTGGCGAAGTAGGATATGTAGGAACATTTCTTACAAAAATAAAAACACAGTTGTTTTTAGGAGTACCACTGTTTATTATAGTATTTTTAGCTTTTTACTTATTTGTAAATAAACTAAAAAATAAATATTATGATGAAACAGGTGTAATACCTGATGAAAAAACGAAGAAAACTTTTAGCCTAGGGATAAAACTTGGTTCAGCAGTTATCAGTTTTTTCTTTACAATATCTGTTGTATCGGACATGTGGTTTGACTTGCTGAAGTTTTTCAATTCCACAAATTTTAATCATTCAGATCCTATATTTGGAAACGATGTATCATTTTATGCATTTAAATTACCAGTTATATCTTCTTTAATAAATATAGGAATCACGTTACTCTTTTCATTTATAGTAATTACAGTACTTTACAATATATTAGTAATGGGTACTAGACAGGTTAATAAGCAAAAAGAAGATGAAAAAGTAATAGATTTTGAAGATTTAAGAAGAAAAGGACAGCTTAAATTTGAAGGTATAGATAAAAAAATGATAACAGATGTATTAAAACAAATATCTGTATTTGGTTTTTTACTCATGATACTTTTAGGGGTTACA